>NZ_CALWUQ010000011.1 GCF_944384695.1 uncultured Agathobaculum sp.
CATTTCGCAAACGCGCTGCGGCATCTGGAAGCGCGCATCCTGCGCGAGCTGGGCGCACCCTGCCCGGTGCATGCCGTGCGCGCGGCATTCTGCGACTTTTTGCCGACGTCCGACGCGCCGCAGCGCGAGGAGATTTTGCAGAAGGCAATCGAGCAGGCGGCGGAAGCACCCGCCGAGCCAAAGCCGAAAAAACCGCGGCCCGCACCGCGGCAGGAGCACACCGGTTATCAGCGTCCGCGCACGGAAAAGGTGCGCGAAGACGATTTGATTTTCGGCAAGCTCATGCAGGACCCCATCATTTCGGTCAACGAAGCGATTGCGGCGTACGATATGGTCACCATTCAGGGTGAGGTATTCTTTACCGACAATAAGGATATCCACAGCAAAAAGACTGGCAAGGATTATGTTAAAATCGCCTTTGACATGACCGACCGCACCAATTCCGTGCGCGTTTCCAAATTTCTTGCCGCGGACAAAGCGGGCGACACCGCATCCAAGATTAAAAACGGCCTGTACTGCACGGTGCAGGGCAAGATGGTGTACGATTCCTATGCCAAAGAAATGGTTTTGGAGCCGACCGGCATCGTCAAGGCGAAAAAGCCCGTCCGGCAGGACAAGGCCGAGGGGATGAAGCGTGTCGAGCTGCATTTGCACACCAACATGAGCGCAATGGACGGTATGACTTCGACTGCGGCGCTGCTGTGCCGCGCGGCGCAGTGGGGCCACCGCGCGATGGCGATTACCGACCACGGCGTGGCGCAGGCGTTTCCCGAAGCGCTGCACGCGCAGGAGGGCAAGCAGAAAAGCATCATCGGGGATATGAAGATTATCTATGGCATCGAGGCGTATTACATCAACGATGAGGACACGCTATCGGTCGTGCGCGGCAAGTCGGCCGAGCCGCTGACCGGTACATTCATCGTTTTTGACCTGGAAACGACCGGCCTCAATCCTGCAAGCGAGGAAATCACCGAGATTGCGGCGGTGCGCGTGGTGGACGGCGCGATTCAGGACAGTTTCCAGACCTATGTCAATCCGCATAAGCCCATTCCCGAGGAAATCACCAAGCTGACTGGCATTTCGGACGAGACGGTTGCGGACGCGCCCGAGCTTGCCGAGGCCGTGCCGAAATTCCTTGCGTGGGCGGGTGAGGGAAAATATCCGCTTGTCGCGCACAACGCGGGATTTGACATGGGCTTTTTGCGCACAGCATGCAAGCGGCTGGATATCGAGCGGGATTTTACCGCCATCGACACGCTCGAAATGAGCCGTCTGATGCTGCCGCATCTGCATAAGTTCAAGCTGAATATTCTGGCGAAAGAGTTGGCAGTCGGCCCGTTTGAGCATCACCGCGCGAGCGAGGATGCGGCCGTGCTGGGGCGCATTTTTGTAAAGCTGCTGGCGCGGCTCAAAGATGAGCTGCACGCTGTCACGACGGCGGATATTAATCCGGTCCTCGCCGCGACGACCGACCGCAAGAACAAGCTGAAAAACTTGCCGCGGTATCACTTTATCATTCTGGTGAAAAATCAGGCGGGGCTGCGCAACCTGTATCAGCTCATCTCCAAGAGCTTTTTGGAATATTACAACAAACGACCGATTATGCCGCGCAGCGAGCTGATTCGCCATCGTGAAGGGTTGATTTTCGGCTCGGCATGTGAGGCGGGCGAGGTGTTCCGCGCGCTGACGAATGGCGCGGAGTGGGATGAGCTCAAGCGGCTCGCGTCCTTCTATGATTATCTGGAAATCCAGCCAATCGGCAACAACCGGTTTATGGTCGCCAAAGGCATGGCAAAGGACGACGAGCAGCTGCGCGACTGGAACCGGGATATCCTGCGGCTGGCCGATGAATTAGGCAAGCCCTGCTGTGCGACCGGCGACGTGCATTTCCTCGAGCCGGAGGATGAAGCGTTCCGCCGTATCCTGATGGCGGGGCAGGGCTTTGGCGACGCGGACAATCAGGCGCCGCTGTATTTCAAATCGACCGATGAGATGCTCAAGGAATTTTCCTATCTCGGTGAGGACCGCGCGTATGAGGTCGTTGTTAAAAACACCAATATGATTGCAGACCTGTGCGATGTGATTCGGCCCGTGCCGCGCGAAAACTACCCGCCGCACATCGACGGCTGTGAGGACGATTTGCGTAACATGTGCTATGAAAAGGCAAAGCGCATTTACGGCGACCCGCTGCCGGAAATCGTGCAGGCGCGGCTTGACCGCGAACTGAACTCCATCATCGGCAACGGCTACGCGGTCATGTACATCATCGCTCAAAAGCTGGTGACCAAGAGCTTGCAGGACGGCTATCTGGTCGGCTCGCGTGGTTCGGTCGGCTCGTCGCTTGCGGCGTTTATGTCGGATATTACCGAGGTAAACTCGCTCGCGCCGCACTACCTCTGTCCGGACGACAAATACGTTGAGTGGCACGAGGAATACTCCTGCGGCGTGGATTTGCCCGACAAGATTTGTCCAAATTGCGGAAAGCCCCTGACAAAGCAGGGTTTCAATATCCCGTTTGAGACGTTTCTCGGCTTTGAGGGCGATAAGGTGCCCGATATCGACCTGAACTTCGCGGGCGAATATCAGTCACGCATCCACTGGTACACGGGCGAGATTTTCGGGCACGACCATGTGTTCCGCGCGGGTACAATTGGTACGGTTGCAGAAAAGACGGCCTACGGCTATGTCAAAAAATACATGGACGAGCGCGGTATCGAGTGCTCACGCGCGGAGGAAAACCGCCTTGCGGCGGGCTGCACGGGCGTGCGCCGCACGTCGGGCCAGCATCCGGGCGGCGTGGTCGTTGTGCCCAAGGAAATCGAGATTTACGATGTCTGCCCGGTGCAGCACCCGGCGGACGACCCGGATTCGGATATCATCACCACCCACTTTGAATATCACTCCATCGACGCGAACCTGTTGAAGCTCGACGAGCTGGGACACGATGACCCGACCATGATTAAGCATCTGGAAAACCTGACCGGCGTCAACGCGCAGGAGATTCCGCTCGATGACCCGGACACGATGAGTCTGTTCCATTCGTGCAAGGCACTGAAATATCAGGGCGAAAACCCGGACACCGACCCCATTTTGGGCGACCTCGGCTGTCTGGCGGTGCCGGAGTTCGGCACCAAGTTCGTGCGCGGCATGGTCAAGGAGACGCATCCTTCGACCTTTGCCGAGCTGGTTTCGATTTCCGGCTTGTCGCACGGCACGGACGTATGGCTGGGCAACGCGGCGGAGCTGGTGCGCAAAGGCATTCCGCTGTCCGGCTGTATCTGCTGCCGCGACGATATCATGAACTATCTGATTTTGCAGGGCGTGCAGCCCAAGCTGTCGTTTAAGACGATGGAGAGCGTGCGTAAGGGCAAGGGCCTTACTGAGGAGATGGAGGGCGCGATGCGGGAACAGAATGTGCCCGACTGGTACATCGACTCATGCAAGAAAATCAAGTACATGTTCCCCAAGGCGCACGCGGTCGCCTATGTGATGATGGCGTTCCGCATCGCGTGGTTTAAGGTGCATCGGCCGCTTGCGTTTTATTCGGCGTATTTTTCGGTGCGCGCCAAGGGCTTTGACGCTTCGTGCATGATTCGCGGCGACAAGGTGGTGCAGGACAAGCTGCGCGAGCTGGCGGTCAAGGAAAAGGAAAAGACCATCACCGCGGCGGAGAAGGAAATGTCCACCACGCTGGAGGTCTGCCACGAGTTTTACCGCCGCGGCTTCATTTTTGAGCCGATGGATATTTACACGTCAGACGCGACGACTTTTCTGGTCACCGAGAATGGATTGATTCCGCCGTTCACCTCGATGCCCGGCATCGGTGAACAGGCGGCACAGAACATTGTGGAGGAGCGCAAAAACGGCAAATTCCTCTCGGCAGAGGAGCTGGCCGTGCGGTGTCCCAAGGCATCCAAGGCGGTCGTCGAGCTGCTCGACCAGATTGGCGCGCTCGGCTCGATGCCCAAGACGACCCAGATTTCATTGTTTGCATGACCATATAGAAGGAGGATACCACCATGGCAAAGTATGAAAAGCATCTGACCGGCAATTTTGACGCATTTTTGGACTACCTGTTTGATGGTATCATGAACGGCAGTGTGTCCGCCTCGTATGAGGAGGGGAGCGACTGGACAGCAGGCGATGCGCGTGTGGCTGTGCGCGTGTTTGAGCGGTACAGCTGGACAGGCAGCAATCGTGTGAGCCTGAACCTCACGCTTGCCGGACAGGGAAACAGTCTGTTCCTGTCCGCGATTACCTCAGGCGGCAGCCAGGCGGTGTTCTGGAAAATCAACACCATGGGCGAGGAGAGTTTTCTGGATAAGGTGATTGAACTGGCCGAAAGCTACAGCGGAGGTGTATGACCGTGTACTGGGTTTGCTTCGGGGACAGTGCAAAGGGTTGTCTGGCCATGGCGCGCAAAGCGTTGGACCCTTCTTTGGATGTGGAGCAGATTCTCGCGCTTTCGGATGATTATGCACAGGGCGATATTCGGGATGTGACCGACCGCGCGGCGCGCGCGGATATTCTGGTGCCGTGGCGCGGCGATCCCGAACTGGGTGGCAAGTGGCAGGCCGACTATCAGGCGCAGCACTGGAAAGCACTCGAGCAGTTGGACGAGGTGGATGAGGCGGTCATCTGGTATGCGAGCGGCAATGCGTTGGAGCAATGCGGTCTGCGGTATGTGGTCAGTCGTTTGTATCAAAAGCATATTCCGGTATGGGTGGTCGAGGTGGACTGGATGCCGGTGCAGGAATTGTCTAAATCGACGCCGATTGACCGGAAGGCAGGGGCGCTGGGCATCATTACCGACAGCCGCGTGATGAACGCCGTTTTACGATGGATGCCGCAGTTCCTTCTCCGACGGTATGCGGCGCGGTTGGAACGCCGCAGCCGGGAGGCGCGGCAAAAGGCTTCGCCGCGCGAGGGCATGATGTATTTTTCAACGGTGGGGGAGACCGCGCCCGATGAGCTGCCCTACTTTTACAAACGTCGCCGCCAGCTGACCGAGACCGAGCAGGCCGCGCTCCTGACCGAGTGGGCACGCATGCAGGAGAAAAATTCGCCGCTGCGCGCGATGGTGAACGGCAAAGTGCAGTCGGTATTGGCAGATTTTTATGATGAAACCATCCTGTCCTGTGTGCCGGAGGAAGAAAGTCATGCTGCACTGACCATCGGCCGGGCAATTGCCAAACTCGATAAAACAGGCAACCGAGTCAGCGACATGCTGATTTTTTCCCGCATCCGTGCGCTGGGCGCTGCGGGACGGTTGGAGATTTTGCAGGACGGCGCGACCTACCGCGATATGACCATCCGCAAAATCGGGGGTTGACAGCCGGTATACAGGTATGATATTATTTTAACGCGATAAAGCGATAAAGGAGTTTTGCGGCCATGAACCGTTTTCGTATTTCCACCCCCGAAGGAACACGCGATTTGCTGTTTGCTTCCTGCCGCGCACTGCGGCAGACCGAGCACGCAATCCGTGACGCGCTGGAGGGCTGTGGATACAGTGAAGTGATTACACCGGCGGTCGAGTATTTCGATGTATTTGCGCAGGCAAACCCGGAGCTTGATCAGGAGAATATGCTCAAGATCATTGATAGGTCGGGGCGCATCTGCGTAGCGCGGCCGGACAACACCACGCCGATTGCGCGTATTGCGGCGACCCGGCTGGATGACGCGGCGCTGCCCGTGCGGCTGTATTACAGTCAGAAAGTGTTCCGCTCGGTCGTGGGCGGGCACGGGCACAAGGGTGAGTTTTTGCAGGTCGGCGCGGAGCTGATTGGCGCGGATGGTCTGGAAGCGGATCAGGATATCCTGTCCGCGGCCTTCGGTGCGCTGACCGGCACGGGTGCGGACAGCTTCCGCATTGAGTTGGGTCACGCGGAAATCTACAAAGCGCTCATCGAAGAACTGGGCGTGGATGCGCAGACAGCAGAGAGTATCCGCCGCCTGATTGAAAACAAATCCTTTGCGGCACTGGGCGATGCATTGGAACCCTATGGCGAGCGGCCCGCCGCCAAAGCACTGGGCGCGATGCCGCAGCTGTTCGGCGGCATAGAGGTGCTCGACAAGGTTGAGGCACTGACCGGTAATGTGCGTGTGCTCGGCGCGGTGTCCTATCTGCGCCGGCTGTACAAGGCGCTGGACGCGGCAGGCTACGGCAGCCGCATCATGATTGACCTTGGTCTGGTGCATGAGATGGATTATTACACCGGCGTGATGTTCCGCGGCTATATCGGCGGCGCAGGTGCGGCAATTCTGTCGGGCGGACGGTACAACGCGCTGTGCGCCAAATTCGGCAAGGACCTGCCTGCGGGCGGCTTCGGCATTGACGTGGAGAGCGTCGCGGAGAGCCTACAGGGCGCGGCGCGTCCGGAGGCGGCGACCCGCCGCGATACCGTGCGCATCGCACTGACCAAGGGACGGTTGGAAAAGAAAACGCTGTCGCTGCTCAAAGCGGCGGGCTATGATATTTCCGAGCTGGAAGCAGGCTCACGCAAGCTGATTTTCGCCCTGCCGGACGCGGGGGTAGAGATTGTGCTGGCCAAGGCGGCGGACGTCATCACCTATGTTGAGCACGGCGTGTGCGACATGGGCGTAGTCGGCAAAGATACGATTATGGAAAAGGGCGGCAGCTTTTATGAGATGGTCGACCTCGGCTTCGGCAAGTGCCGCTTTGCGCTGGCGACCAAAAAGGGCAAGGATGTGTATGGCGGTTACAAGACCCCGGTCATTGCGACCAAATATCCGGCGGTGACCAAGGCATTCTTCAATAAGAAGAATATGGACGTCGAGACCATTAAAATCGAGGGCTCGGTGGAGCTGGCGCCGCTGCTGGAGCTGGCTGATGCAATCGTTGATATTGTTGAGACCGGCACGACCCTCAAGGAGAACGGCCTCGAGGTCATCGAGGATGTCGCGCCCATTTCGGCGCGTGTCATCGTCAATCTGGCGAGCGCAAAGATGAAAAAAGCCGCTATCCAGCAGGTGATTGCCGATTTGGAAAGCGGTTTGGAGGGATAATATGTTTTTGAAAACCGTGCTTGCGGACGGACAGGCCGAGCAGGCCGTCATCCGTGAGATGAAAGCGCGCGCAGCGGGCGCACGCGGCGATATCGAGCAGACTGTGCGCGCAATTATGGACGATGTGCAGGCGCGCGGCTGGGATGCGGTCTGTGAATATGCGAAGAAATTTGATAAAAGCGAGCCGTACATCATCACGCCCGCGCAGCTTGATGCAGCCTATGCTGCCTGTTCGCCCGCGCTGATTACGGCGCTCGAGAAGGCAGCGGCCAATATCCGTGATTATCACGAGCAGATGCTTGCCAAGTCATGGGAGTGGAAGCGCAGCGAGGGAGAAACGCTCGGCCAGACCGTACGCGGGCTTGCGCGCGTCGGCCTGTATGTGCCGGGCGGCACGGCGGCTTATCCGTCGAGCGTATTGATGAACGCCGTACCTGCCAAGGTCGCGGGCGTGGGCGAGCTGATTATGGTCACCCCGCCGACTGAAAACCTGTCAAACGAGGTGCTCGCGGCGGCGAAAATCGCGGGCGTAGATACCGTCATCGCAATCGGCGGTGTGCAGGCGATTGCCGCGCTGACCTACGGCGCGGGCTTTATCCCGCAGGTGGATAAGATCGTCGGCCCGGGCAATGCCTTTGTTGCGGCGGCGAAAAAGCTGGCTTTCGGCACGGTGGATATCGACATGATTGCCGGACCGAGCGAGGTACTGGTGATTGCCGACCACACGGCCAATCCCACATGGGTCGCGGCCGACCTCCTGAGTCAGGCTGAGCATGACCGTCTGGCGTCTGCCGTGCTGCTGACCGACTCGATGGCGCAGGCACAGGCGATTTCGTGCGAAATGGAGCGGCAGGCCAAGCTGCTGCCGCGCTGGGATATCATTCAGGAGAGCGTGCA
This sequence comes from uncultured Agathobaculum sp., assembly GCF_944384695.1. Classification (GTDB taxonomy): domain Bacteria; phylum Bacillota; class Clostridia; order Oscillospirales; family Butyricicoccaceae; genus Agathobaculum. Next base: position 7,927 of record NZ_CALWUQ010000011.1, read on the forward strand.
GAATTACGGCTGCGCGATTGTGTTTGATGATTTGCAGGATGCCTGCAAAATGGCGGACGTGGTCGCACCCGAGCATTTGGAGGTCGTGACGGCAAATCCGCGCGAGTGGCTGCCGTATCTGCACAACGCAGGCGCGATTTTCCTTGGGCAGCATGCGCCCGAACCGCTGGGAGACTATATGGCAGGCCCTTGCCATGTGCTGCCGACTTCGGGGACGGCGCGGTTTTTCTCGCCGCTCTCGACCGATACGTTTTTGAAGAAAACCAGCGTCATCGAGTACACGCGCGACGCGCTGGCGGACTATGCGCAGGATATCATCGCGCTGGCGCAGAGCGAGCATCTGGATGCGCATGCAAACTCGATAGCGGTGCGCTTTGCAGAGGAGGACGAGAATGAGAAAGGCTGAAATCACGCGCAAAACCAAAGAGACCGACATCACGCTCGCGCTCGATTTGGATGGCGGCGAACGAAAGATTGATACCGGCATCGGGTTTTTTGACCATATGCTGAACAGCTTTGCCGTGCACGGCGGCTTTGGCCTGACGCTCATCTGCAAGGGTGATTTGGAAGTCGACGGCCACCACACAGTGGAGGACTGCGGTATCGTGCTCGGGCAGGCGCTTGCGCAGTGTCTGGGCGACAAGGCGGGGATTGCGCGCTTTGGGCAGTCGTTTGTGCCGATGGACGAGGCGCTCGGCTTTTGCGCGCTCGATATTTCCGGACGTCCGTATCTGGTGTTTGACGCGCCCATGCCGCAGCCGATGTGCGGCACGTATGACACCTGCCTGACGGTGGAGTTCATGCGCGCGCTGGCGGTGAACGCAGGGCTGACGCTGCACCTCAAGGCGGAATACGGTGACAACGCGCATCACATCACGGAGGCGCTGTACAAGGCGCTTGCGCGGGCGCTCAAGCAGGCGGTCACGGTGACCGGCGGCGGCGTACTGAGCGCAAAGGGAGTATTGTAATGGGTTATATCGCAATTGTGGATTACGGCGCGGGCAATCTGATGAGCGTGCACAATTCGCTTGATTTTCTGGGCTATGAGAATAAAGTCGCGGATACGCCTGCGGTGATTGAGGACGCTTTCGGTGTGATTTTGCCGGGCGTGGGCGCGTTCCCGGACGCGATGGACGCGCTGCATGCTTCGGGCCTGACCGACGCAGTGCTGCGCGCGGCGCAAGAAAAGCCGTTTCTCGGCATTTGTTTGGGCATGCAGATGCTGTTTGAAGAGTCGGACGAGGTGCGCCAGTGCAAAGGGCTTGGCCTGCTGCCCGGCCGCATTGCGCGCATTCAGACGGCGCTCAAGCTGCCGCAAATCGGTTGGAACGCGCTGGAGATTTTGCGTCCGAACGCGATGACCGAGGGCGTGAACAGCGGTGATTATGTGTATTTCGTGCACAGCTTTATGGCGTGTTCCGCGCAGGCGGACAATCTCGTCGCCGTGACGGATTACGGCGCGCAGGTACCCGCGATGGTGGCGCGCGGCAACCTGTTCGGCTGCCAGTTTCACCCGGAAAAGAGCGGAAAAGTAGGGCTTCGGATGCTCCAGAACTTTGCAAAACTGACGGAGGTGGAAAAATGAAGGTTATCCCGGCGATTGATTTAAAAGATGGACAGTGTGTGCGCCTGAAAAAGGGCGATTATGATACCGTGCATAAGGTGGCCGAGGACGCGGTCGAGACGGCGCGCAAGTTTCTTGCCGCGGGCGCGACCATGATTCATATGGTCGACTTGGACGCGGCGAAGGATGGCTCGCACGCCAATTACGGCGTGGTCGAGCGTGTTATCCGCGAGACCGGCGCAGCGGTCGAGCTGGGCGGCGGCGTGCGCTCGATGCAGGATGTAGAGGCGGTGCTCGCGCTGGGCGTCAAGCGCGTCATCATCGGCTCGGCGGCGGTGCGCAACCCGCAGTTTGTGGCCGAGGCGGTCAAGAAATATGGCGATAAGATTGCGGTCGGCATCGACGCAAAGTCCGAGACCGTGCGCACGGACGGCTGGCTGGGCGACAGCGGCGAAAATTACATCTCGTTTGCCGAGCGTATGGAGTCTTATGGCGTCAAGACGATTATTTTCACCGACATTGATAAGGACGGCATGCTCGCCGGTCCCAACTTCGACCAGCTTGCTGCGCTGCGCGCGACCGTGCACTGCCGCATTGCGGCGTCGGGTGGCGTATCCACGTTGGACGATATCCGTCAGCTCAAGCGGCTGGGCATTGACGCAGCCATTGCGGGCAAGGCGGTTTACACAGGCAAGCTCGATTTGCCGGCGGCGATTAAGGAGGCCGAATAATGCTGGCCAAACGCATCATTCCCTGTTTGGACGTCAAGGACGGACGGGTGGTCAAGGGTGTCAACTTCGTAGGCCTGCGCGACGCGGGCGACCCGGTGGAGTTGGCGAAATTCTATTCGGCGGAGGGCGCGGACGAAATCGTGTTCCTCGATATCACAGCGACAAGCGACGGCCGCGATACGATTGCGGATGTGGTGCGTCGCACCTGCCGCGAGGTGTTTGTGCCGGTCACGGTGGGCGGCGGCATCCGCACGGTGGACGATTTCCGCGATATCCTGCGCGCGGGCGCGGACAAGATTTCGGTCAACTCCGCGGCGGTCAAAAATCCCGGTTTGGTGGATGCGGCTGCGGAAAAATACGGCAGCCAGTGTGTGGTCGTTGCAATTGACGGCCGCCGGACGGGCAAAACGCCGTCGGGTTTTGAAGTGTATGTCGCAGGCGGCCGCACGCCGACCGGCGTGGACGCGGTCACGTGGGCGCGTGAAGTGTATGAGCGCGGTGCGGGTGAGATTTTGCTGACCTCGATGGACAAGGATGGCACGAAAAGCGGCTTTGATTTGGAGCTGACGCGCGCGGTCGTGGATGCGGTCGGGGTTCCGGTGATTGCATCGGGCGGCTGCGGTGCGCTCGACCACTTTTCCGAGGTGTTTGAGCAAACGGGTTGCGACGCGGCGCTTGCCGCCAGCCTGTTTCATTACGGCGAGCTGACCGTGGGCGAAGTCAAAGCGCATCTGCGCGAAAAAAACATTCCGGTGAGGTTGTAAGCGATGGATTTGCGTAAATTTTTTGTCAAGGCGCCGCTGATTCCGGTCATTTGTCAGGATGAGCGAAACGGTGAGGTACTCATGCTGGGCTATGCCAACGAGCAAGCCCTCCAACTGACGATGGACACCGGCACCGCGTGGTTTTTCTCGCGCTCGCGGCAAAAGTTGTGGAACAAAGGCGAGACTTCGGGCAATTTCATTTTTGTGAGCAAAATCCTGTCGGACTGTGATGATGATACGCTCATTTATGTCGGTACGCCCAAGGGACCGGTCTGCCATACGGGCAACCGCACTTGTTTCTATACGACGCTGTGGGAGAAAGAGCAACAAGAAAAGGAGGACGAATGACATGAATTCGTTTGAGCAGATGGAAGCGGTTATCGCGCAGCGCCGCGCGGAGCCGCAGGAGAATTCGTATACCTGCTACCTGTTTGACAAGGGTCTGGACAAGATTCTCAAAAAGGTGGGGGAGGAGTGCGCAGAAACCATCATCGCCGCGAAAAACGGTGACAAGGAGGAACTGGTCGGTGAAATCAACGACGTGTTCTATCATATGATGGTGATGATGAACGAGTGTGGCGTAACGCTTGCAGATGTGTGCGCGGAGATGGATGTCCGCGCGCAGAAGATTGGCAATCTCAAGCAATTCCACGTATCCGACCACAATACCTGATAAGCAGCAGAAATCGGGAATATGGGGCGCAAATGCGCCCCTTTGTCTTGCCTGCCAAGTGAAAACATGATATGCTGTTGCAGAGGTGAAAGAATCATGCGCAGAAAAGACAGAGAAATCACGGGACGGGAAAACATTGAACCGATTTTGCAGGCGTGCAAAACCTGTCGCCTGGCGATGGTGGCAGACGGCGCGCCGTATGTGATTCCGCTCAATTTTGGCTACACATGGGATGAAAGCGGACTGACGATTTATTTTCACAGCGGCATCAAGGGAAAGAAAATGGACGCGCTGCGTGCCGACCCGCGTGTGTGCTTTGAGATGGACACCGAAATGGGTGTGACCGGCGAAGGCGATTTGGCTTGCCGGTACAGCTTTGCGTTTTCCTCGGTTGTGGGCTATGGCAGCGTGCAATTCGCGCAGGATAACGAGGAAAAGCGGCGCGGTTTTGATGTGATTATGCAGCACCAGACCGGTCGTGACGGCTGGAGCTATACCGATGCCGCGCTGTCCGTGGCAGAGGTGTTCTGGGTGCATGCGGATTCGTTTGAAGGCTCGCGCAAGCTGCCCAAATGATGTGATAGTGTTTTGATACGTATTGTAAAAAACCGCCGGAGACGATATTTGTCTCCGGCGGTTTTGGCTTTTTACAGGAAAGCTATGCCCAGAAGTGCTGTGCAATAGTATCTGCCCGCGCTTCGGCCTGACAGAGCAACGCTTCCGCATCGTTGCCGACGATGTCCAACCCTTCTGCGGCGAGCGTGTCAAAGCGTCCTGAACTGAGCAGCTTGCAGACGGACAGCAGATAGGCGGAAGCATGGTCGGTGAGCACAGGGTCACGGTTATCCACGATACCGCCGCGCGTGGTGACATAGATGAACCGCTGCAAGCGGCAGTCTCCCACGGGATAATTGTCGCTGCCATAGTGGAAGGTCAGGCCGGTCACACACAAACGCTCCAGATACGTCCGTACCATGGACGGCACGCCCATATCCCAGAACGGACAGGCCAACACAACGGCGTCCGCTGATTTGAACTGGTTGGCGAGTGCGAAGAACGGCGCGTCAAATGCACCGGCAGCGGACAGCGCATCGCGCTCGGCAATCTCCTCAGCGCCGTAAGGCGTCAGATGCAGCGCGGGAAGCAGCAGAACTTCGATGTCTGCATCCGGGATGCGGCTGACCAGCCGCCGCGCCAATCGCAGCGTCCGGGACGCACTCCCACGGATGCAGCCGTTGACAAACAGAACTTTTTTCATGGTGGTTTACTCCTTTGGCAAAGCCTTGCCGTAAAATAACGGTTGAGAGGTTCGGGGTTCTTGGCATCATCATAGCATAGGCAATGGCAAAAAACAAGAAAGCCGCTCCCTTTTTGTGAAGGGAGCGGCAAAGCGGTCGATGCAGCATCATGCTTCGCTGCGCTTGACAAATTTGCTGCGTGGCGCGCGGCAGATGGGGCAGACATAGTCATCCGGGATGGTCTCATCCAGACGGACATAGCCACACACCGTGCACTTCCAGCCCGCGTCCGGACCAACCTCGTGATAAACGGGTGCGGTGGGCGGCGCATCCTTGCCGCGTCCTTCAAGCGCCTTTACGGTCAGACAGTCGCCGTCGGCGAGCACCTCGGCGTCGGTCAGCTCACAGACAAACAGCGTGTATGAGCCGATGGCGACGGTTTCGGTCACGCGCAGGCTCAAACGGGACACCATGCCCTCGCGCAGCCAAGGGCAGCCGTTTTCATCTGTTTCAAACGGGAAAGCGGCAAATTTATCAATCGCACGGCCGGATTTGTAGCCGAACTCGTTGACGATTTTTTCGTCTGCGTCCTGCGCAAGCAGGGTGACGGCGGCAACGCCGGACTTTTTGAGCGCGACGCCGGTGGCCGAATCATTATTGAGAGACAGCGTGAACTTCGGTGGGCGGGAGGAAGTCACCTGATGGAGCGAATTGATGATGCAGCCGAAATTTTTGCCATCGGCCGCGGTCGAAATCAGTGAAAGGCTGTAGTCGAGCTTTTTATAGGCGGCGTTATTCATGATGCAGCTTCCTTTCTAATATTATTGAAAATAAATATTAATTACAAATTAATACTAACATATTCACACAAGAAATGCTACATCAAAATCAACAAAGATGCACAAATGAATTTGGAGAATCACAACAGGTTGATAAAACTGGGACGTTCAAGGTCGGGCAGATGGTTGAGCTGTGCGAGCAGTTCGGTGCAATCGAGCAGAAAATCATCGGTGCTTCCGGCTTCGTGCGCAGCCAGTACGCGGTCAAACAGGCGGTCGGCTTGGTCAATCTCATCGTGCAGCAGCAGGGAGCCAAGCAAAAGCTGCGCGCTGTCCCATTGCTGGTGTGCTTTGTCCAACTCGCCCGCTTCAATTTTACGGACAATGCTGCCGGTAACCTGCTCTACAGCATGCAGGCTCCACCAACTCCCCCAGATGAGCAGCGCCAGCAGCAGCAGGGCAATGCAAAGACGCCGCATATCAGCGTTTCTCCTTTCTTTGGATGAAGCTGTTGCCGCAGTCGTCCAGCGTCATCAAAAATACGTCGGATATCGCAAGGCTCTGGTTTCTCAACCGGTTTTCGATGTCCTTGGGGTCGAGCTGTAATAGACGCAGCGAGCGGCGTACCAGTTTGCCGTCGGACACAACAACCAGCGGCAGACCGGTGTCCTTTGGCGTGATGCCCAGCATTTCCGCAGTGACCGGCTGCTGCGGCTGCTTGAGAATGACGGACAGCGTCCCGTCCGGCTCGATAACACCATATTTGACGTCGGACACCGAAGAGACGTTTTGTTTGCGCAGCGTTTCGATAATCTCGTCGGTCGTCAGGCGCATTTCGCGCAGTTTGGGAATGTCCAGCCGCCCGCCGCGGATGATAATGGCGGGTTGTCCGTTGAGCAGCCGACGGAAGGCACGGCTTTTCAGTGCAATCCAGCTGAGCAGGATTTCGAGCACGATGAGCGTGGCGATGGGAACCAGCCCTGCAAACATCGGGATGCCCAAATCCTGCATGGGGACCGCTGCCAAATCGGAAACCAGAATGGTGATGACCAGCTCGGACGGGTCAAGCTCACCGATCTGGCGCTTGCCCATCAGACGCACTGCGGCGATGACTGCAAAGTATAAAATCAGCGTGCGAAGCAGGGGCACTGCCATATTTCCGCCTCATTTCTATCAGGATTTACCAGTAGTATGGCACAAAAACGGAAGAATATACCCGGACAGGAATTTAACAAAGTAAAATACGAAAAAGTTGTTGACAATCGCTGAGAGCGGATTTATAATATGAATTACATTTTGAACAACGCAAGTTGGCGATGACCGGAAAAGTAGCGTCTGGAATCCAAAAGAGAGAGCCGCCGGGTGGTGCAAGGCGGTGGAGGAAGGAAAGTGCGAAAGTCCTCCGTGAGCCGAGCGTCTGAAATGGGATGAAATAAGGCCCTGTGTAAGGCGTTCCGCGTGATCTGCGTTAAAAGATCAGGTGAGTGGCCGCAGCATGTGTATGTGTGGCAAGAAGAGTGGTACCGCAGAGGAATAGTCTTTGTCTCTTTGTAGAGACAGAGGCTTTTTTTATTTTTGTGATTTGAGGAAAGGAGGCGGATTCGTATGGTAAAGAACGGTTCTGAGATTTTGGTGGAAGCGCTGGTAGAGCAGGGGGTCGATACGATTTTCGGCTATCCGGGCGGCGCAGTCCTCAATATCTATGATGCGCTTTACAAGAACAGCGACCGCATTCGACATATTTTAACTGCCCATGAGCAGGGCGCGGCCCACGCAGCCGACGGCTATGCGCGCGCAACCGGTAGGGTTGGCGTGTGTCTGGCAACGAGCGGCCCGGGTGCGACCAATCTGGTCACGGGCATTGCAACGGCTTACATGGATTCCATCCCGATGGTTGCCATCACGGGCAACGTCGGCACGAGCCTGATTGGACGCGATTCCTTTCAGGAGGTTTACATAGCTGGTATCACCATGCCGATCACCAAGCACAACTTCGTCGTGCGCCATGTGGAGGAGCTGGCGGATACCATCCGTAACGCATTCCGCATTGCAGCGTCCGGACGTCCCGGCCCGGTGCTGATTGATATTCCAAAGGATGTTACAAGCGCGGAGTGCGAATACATCCCGGCCCCCAGGGTCGAAGTACATGAGACGTATGACGTAACGGCGGAGCAGCTGGAAACGGTTGCGGGCATGATTGCGCAGTCCGAGCGTCCAATCATTTATTACGGCGGCGGTGTAGAGACGGCAAATGCCGGTGCGGCGCTGCTGGAGCTGATGCGGCGGGCGGATATTCCATCCGCGCACACCATGATGGCGATTGGCTGCATCCCGGATACCGAACCGCTGAGTTTGGGTCTGGTCGGTATGCACGGCACGGTTTCGGCGGCCTGGGCGGTCGAGCGCAGCGATTTGCTGATTTGCATCGGCGCGCGTTTCTCCGACCGTGTGGCAACCAACCCGCGGCGCTTTGCCCCCAAGGCGAAAATCGTCCACATTGATATCGACGCGGCCGAGATCAATAAGAATATCGGCGTGGATTATTCGGTAGTCAGCGATGCGGAAAACTTCCTTGAAGCATTGCTGCCGTATATCAAAGAAGCAAAGCACGATGCATGGCGCGCACAGATTGCCGAGTGGCACAAAACGCTCGACTATGTGCCCAAGGATGATGACAGCGTGATCCATCCGCATCAGCTGCTGCGCACGCTGTACGACATGATTGGGGATGACGCGATTGTTGCCACCGATGTCGGCCAGCATCAGCTGTGGTCGGCGCAGTATAACCGTTGCCGCAAGGTACGTCATTTTCTGACCTCTGGCGGTTTGGGTACGATGGGCTTTGGCTACGGTGCGGCAATGGGCGCGCAGATTGCGTTCCCGGATAAGACGGTCGTCCATATCACGGGCGACGGCTCCTTCCACATGAACCTGAATGAATTGTGTACCGCGGTCACCTATAATCTGCCTATCATCACGATTATCATGAACAACAACGTGCTGGGCAATGTGCGTCAGTGGCAGACGATGTTCTACGAAAAACGCTATTCTCAGACAAACCTGTACCGCAAGACCGATTACATCAAACTGGCCGATGCGTTCGGCGGCCGCGGCTTCCGCGTGACCAATATTGCAGAGCTGCGTGCGGCGCTGGCGGATGCGCTTGAGCGTACCGGGCCGGTGCTGATTGACTGCCGCATCGACAAGGATGAGCGCGTCCTGCCCATGATTCCGGCGGGCGGCACGGTGGACGACATCGTAGCGGACTGAGAAAGGAGAAAATGCAATGGAAAAATATATCCTTTCTGTGACCGTGCAGAACAACGCGGGCGTTCTGGCGCGCGTGTCCAGCCTGTTTGGCCGCCGCGGCTATAACATCGATTCGCTGACCGTGTCGGCGACCACCGACCCCAAGATTTCCCGCATGTCCATTATCGTGCAGGGCGACGAACCCATTTTGGAGCAGATCATCAAGCAACTGCTTAAGCTGGAAGAGGTGCAGCGTGTCGACCATTTGCAGGAGGATGATTCCTGCTGCAGCGAGCTGGTATTTGTCAAGCTCCGGGCGGAAAACGGCAGTGAGCGCGACGCCATCCGGCAGCTGTGCGAGCTGTACGATGCCCACATCGTGGAGTCCACCGATAAGTCGATGATTGTCGAGCTGTCCGAGGTACCCAGCCGTATTGATGCGTTTCTGGATGTCATCTCCAACTTTGAAGTGGTGGAGATGAGCCGTTCGGGCGTTACCGCCATTGAGAAATAACGGCGGCATATTCAATTTGTTTTCCTAATATTTCATCTATATACATTTAGGAGGAGTTAAAAATGGTAAAGATGTTCTATGATTCGGACTGCAACCTGTCCCTGCTGGACGGCAAGACCGTAGCCATCATCGGTTTTGGCTCTCAGGGCCATGCACATGCGATGAATCTGAAGGATTCGGGTGTCAATGTTGTGGTTGGCCTGCGTCCCGGCTCCAAGCATGAGGCAAAGGCAAAGGATTACGGCCTGACCGTTATGACACCGGCTGAAGCTGCTGAGGCGGGCGATATCGTGATGATGCTGGTTCCGGACGAGAAGCAGGCGGACATCTATAAGGAGTCTATCGCGCCGCACCTCAAGCCGGGCAACTGCCTTGCGTTTGCGCACGGCTTCAATATCCACTTTAAGCAGATCGTTCCGCCGGCAGACGTTGACGTTATCATGATTGCACCGAAGGGCCCGGGCCACATCGTTCGCCGTACCTACACCGAGGGTCAGGGCGTTCCGGATCTGGTTTGCGTACATCAGGATGCAACCGGCAAGGCGATGGATATCGCGCTGGCTTACGCTTGTGGCATCGGCGGCGGCCGTGCGGGCATTCTGGAGTCCACCTTCAAGACCGAGACCGAGACCGACTTGTTCGGCGAGCAGGCTGTCCTGTGCGGCGGCGTTTGCGAGCTGATGAAGGCTGGCTTTGAGACGCTGGTTGAGGCTGGCTATGCACCGGAGAACGCTTATTTCGAGTGCGTCCATGAGATGAAGCTGATCGTTGACCTCATCAACGAAGGCGGCTTTGCCAAGATGCGTTACTCCATCTCCGACACTGCGGAGTATGGCGATTACCGCACCGGCAAGCGCATCATCACCGAGGAGACCCGCAAGGAGATGAAGAAGATCCTGCGCGAGATCCAGGACGGCACTTTCGCGTCCGAGTGGATTCAGGAGAACAAGGCTGGCGGTCGTGCTCGTTTCCTGGCTACCCGTGCACTGGAGGCCGACACCCAGCTCGAGGAGACCGGCAAGAAGCTGCGCGGCATGATGAGCTGGCTGAAGAAATAACTCGTTTGAAACATACTGTTTCAAACGATAGGACGTGCTGCGCGATGCGCGGACACGTCCGGGGCTGCGAAAAGTTCCGACAAGCGAAACTTTTCTTCGCTCTTGTGTAAAAAGTTAGGCACGTGTCCTGACTTTTTACGAAAAACAATGCCAGCATTGTTTTTCTATCAAATGCGCGCCGAGGGCGCGAAAAGAAAAAATGCGCACAGGCGGGCGGGTTTCCGTCCGCCTGTTTTGCACAAAGGAGGGAATCCCCGTGTCCAAGAGAAGTGACAATATCACTGCGGGCGCAGAGCGTATGCCCAACCGTTCGCTGCTGCGTGCCTGCGGTTTGACCGACGAAGAAATGAAAAAGCCGATCATCGGCGTGGTTTCCGCATACAGCGAGATCATCCCCGGACACATCAATCTGGATAAGATTGCGGACGCTGCCAAGGCGGGTGTGCGCATCGCGGGCGGTACGCCGGTACTGGTTCCGGCGATTGGCGTGTGCGACGGCATCGCCATGGGCCACATCGGCATGAAGTACTCGCTGCCCAGCCGTGAGCTGATTGCGGACAGCGTTGAGACGCTCGCACAGGCGCACCAGTTTGATGCGCTCGTGCTGATTCCGAACTGCGATAAGATTGTGCCCGGCATGCTGATGGCTGCCGCGCGTTTGAACATTCCGTCCATCATTGTTTCTGGCGGGCCGATGCTGGCCGGTCACTATGACGGGCAGGAAATCTCGCTTTCCAAGACCTTTGAGACGGTCGGCGCATACAAAGCCGGTTTGATTGACGATGCCAAGCTCGAAGAATGCGAGTGCGGCTCGTGCCCGGGCTGCGGATCCTGCTCGGGTATGTATACGGCAAACTCGATGAACTGCCTGTCCGAAGCGATTGGCATGGCGCTGCCCGGCAATGGCACCATTCCGGCTGTGCATGCTGCGCGTATCCATCTGGCCAAGCATGCCGGTATTCAGATCATGGAGCTGCTGCGCCGCGATATCAAGCCGCGCGACATCCTGACGCCTGCCGCGTTCCGCAACGCGCTGACTTGCGAAATGGCGATTGGCTGCTCGACCAACTCGGTGCTGCACCTGCTCGCGTTGGCAAACGAAGCGGGCGTGCCGCTCGATTTGAATATGCTCAATGAGCTGTCTGCCAAGGTGCCGAATATCTGCCACCTCGCGCCGGCAGGCCCGCATCATATTGAGGAGCTGTATATGGCGGGCGGTGTTCCGGCTATTATGAAGGAGCTTACCAAGCGTGAGTTGCTTGATTTGTCGCTCATCACTGCGACCGGCAAGACGGTTGGCGAGAACCTTGAGGGCGTTGTGAACAAGAACCCGGAAGTTGTGCGCCCGCTGGAGAACCCGTATTCCGAGACCGGCGGCATTGCGGTGCTGTGGGGCAACATTGCCAAGAATGGCTGTGTTGTCAAGCGCTCGGCTGTCGCACCGGAAATGATGGTGCACGAAGGTCCGGCGCGTGTGTTCGATTCCGAGGACGACGCAATCAAGGCCATCTATGCCGGTGAGATCCATAAGGGTGACGTGGTGGTTATCCGCTATGAAGGCCCGAAGGGTGGCCCCGGTATGCGTGAGATGCTCAATCCGACGTCCGCGCTGGCAGGCATGCAGCTCGACAAGGACTGCGCGCTGATTACGGACGGCCGTTTCTCCGGCGCATCCCGTGGCGCATCGATTGGTCACGTTTCGCCGGAAGCTGCGGCGGGCGGCGAAATCGCGCTGATCCAAGAGGGCGACAGGATTGCCATTGATATCCCGAACAGCAAGGTCAATGTCCTGATTTCCGATGAGGAGATGGAAGCGCGCCGCGCAAAATTTGTGCCGCGTGAGCCGAACATCAAGTCGGGCTGGCTGTATCGTTATTCGCGGCTGGTCACATCGGCTGACCAAGGCGCGGTACTGCGGTAAAATACGGAAAAACCCGAAGCCATTGCTTCGGGTTTTTTGTATGTTGCAGATGGCTTGTTTCCGTCGGATAAATCTGGTATACTGATGATAAATGAGAGTAAAGGTGGAACGAGTTATGCTTTCTGAGGCAAAAAAAGAATTTATTGAATTTATGATGAGCGCGGATGTGCTGCGTTTCGGTGATTTTACGACCAAGTCCGGCCGCAAGACCCCGTATTTTGTCAATACCGGCAACTATAAGACCGGTTTGCAGAATTCCCGTCTGGGTGAGTTCTACGCGGCGCTCGTCAAGGAGACCATCGGTGACAATTTCGACGCGATGTTCGGCCCGGCATACAAGGGCATTCCGCTGGCAACTTCGGTGTCCGGTGCGCTCGCGCGCAATTACGGCATCGACAAGCCGTTTTTCTTTAACCGCAAAGAGGCTAAGGACCATGGCGAGGGCGGCAATATCGTCGGCTACAAGCCCAAGGATGGCGACCGCGTCATCATCATTGAGGACGTGATTACCGCAGGCACGGCCATTCGCGAAACCATGCCGGTGCTCAAGGGCTGCGCAGATGTTAAGGTGACCGATATGTTCATCTCGGTTAACCGCTGCGAGGTCGGCACAACGCCGGGCAAGACCGCAGTCATGGAGGTCGGCGAGGAGTTCGGCATCAAGGTGCATGCGCTCGTCACCGTGCAGGATATCCGGGAGTATCTGGCGGACAAGGCAGAGTATGCCGACTTGCTGCCGCTGATGGATGCTTATATGGAGCAGTACTGCGTGTTCTGAATCGAAAAAATGCAGAGAAAAAAACGGCTTGTTCGCAAGGGAAACAAGCCGTTTTTTGCTTTAGGATAAGGATTGCAGGAATTTACGGATGCGGAAGCAGGCTTCGCGCAGATGGTTCATCGAATAGGAATAGGAAATACGCACATGTCCCTCACCGCTGGTGCCGAATGCGTTGCCGGGCACGACCGCGACCTTTTGCTCGCGGAGCAGTCGCTCGCAGAATTCCTCGCACGACAGCCCGGTGGAAGTGATGGACGGGAACATATAGAATGCGCCCTGCGGCTCGAAGCATGCCAGCCCCATCGAGCGCAGCTCACCGAGCAGGTAACGTCGGCGGATATCGTATTGAGTGCGCATCCGCTCGATGTCGTCCTCGCCCGAACGGATGGCTTCGATGCCTGCAAATTGCGCGGTGGTCGGCGCGGACATGATGCCAAACTGGTGCACCTTGCAGATGTGGCGCATCAGCTCTTTGGGGCCCATCGCCCAGCCGAGACGCCAGCCGGTCATGGCATAGGACTTGGAAAAGCCGTCCACAACGATGGTGCGCTCCTGCATGCCGGGCAATTCCGCAAAGCAAACATGCGGGTCCTTGCCGTAGGTCAGGCTGCAATAGATTTCGTCCGACAGCACGATGATATTGGTATCGCGCAGGACGGCTGCAATCGCTTCCAGCTCGTCCCGCGTCATAATGGCGCCGGTCGGGTTGTTGGGATAGGGCAGAATGAGCAGCTTGGTGCGCGGCGTGATGGCTGCGCGCAGCGCATCCGCAGTCAGCTTGAACTGGTCCTCTACGCGCGTCGGCAGCGGGACGGGAACGCCGCCCGCCATTTGGGTCAGCGGCGTATAGCAGACGAAGCTCGGCTCCGGGATGAGCACCTCATCACCGGGGTTGACCAGCGCGCGGATAGCGTTGTCGATGGCCTCGGAACCGCCTACCGTCACCAGAATTTCCTTGTCTGCATCGTAGCAGAGCTGGTATTTGCGCCGGGTCAGCGCTGCAATCTGGCGGCGCAGCTCGGCAAGACCCCAGTTTGAAGTGTAGAAGGTCTGGCCTTTTTCCAGCGACTGAATGCCCGCGCGGCGAATCTGCCACGGGGTTTCAAAATCCGGTTCGCCCACGCCGAGCGAGATGGCATCCGGCATGGTCGCAACGACGTCAAAAAATTTGCGGATGCCGGAGGGTTTGACCGACTTGACACGGTCGGAGAGCAACTGTTCGTAATCTACCATGCAATCATGACCTCTCTCTTATCGTTATCCGAGGGGTCAAATTCCACGCCGTAATCCTTGTATTTTTTCAGAATAAAATGCGTGCCGGTCGAAAGGACATTCTCCATCGGCGCGAGCTGCTCGGAGACAAAGCGCGCGACTTCCCGCATGGAGCGGTCCTTGATGATGACCGTCAAATCGAAGCCGCCGCTCATCAGATAGACGCTTTCCACCTGATGATGGGAGTAGATTTGGCGTGCGATTTCGTCAAAGCCCATGCCCTTCTGCGGGGTGATTTTGACCTCGATGAGTGCGGTGACGCTCTCTTTTGCGGTTTTGTCCCAGTCGACAACGGTTTTATAGCCCAGAATGGTCGAATTTTTTTCAAAAGTCCGGATGGCATCCGTGACCTCCTCCTCGCTTGCACCGGTCATGGCGGCAAGCTGGGCAGGTGTCAGGCGTGCGTCCTGACTGAGCAAATCCAGCAGCTTTTCAGGATTTTCCATGATAACAACCTCCTGTTTGAGTCAGTTTGCAGTCATAGGACAGTGTGCAGCACTGTCGTATGGCTATTATACACCAGAACGAATGAATTTGTCCACTGCGCGGCCTGTTTTGATAACAAATCTCGAAGCAACCAGCCATATACGCCGGCCGTGCGCGACATGGCGGCGCAGGTGGGGGATACGGGCGGGATAAGTTGCTGCAATGCAGAAGCCGCCTGTCGGCGGCTCCTGTTTATGCAATTGCAATCGGGATTAGAACAGACCGGTGATTTTGCCGTCTGCGTCTACATCAATTTTTTCAGCAGCCGGCACCTTGGGCAGGCCCGGCATGGTCATAATGGCGCCGGTCTCCACCACAACAAAGCCAGCGCCCGCAGCCAGACGCGCGGAGCGGACGTTGACGACAAATTCGGTCGGACGGCCGAGCAGCGCCGGGTCATCGGACAGGGAATACTGGGTCTTGGCAACACAAACGGGCAGGTTACCGTAGCCCATTTCGGTGATGTTTGCCAGCTCCTTATGTGCTGCCGGCGCGATGGTGACGCCCAGCGCACCATAAATCTCCTTGGCAATCTTGCGAATCTTGTCCTCAAGCGGGAGTTCATCCTCATACAGCATATGGAAGTCCGCTTTGCCTTCGTCCAGAACGGCAAGCACCTCCTGCGCCAGCGCCTTGCCGCCCTCGCCGCCCTTGGCGAATACTTCGGACAGGGCCACCCGCACGCCGCGCGCAGCGCAGTGCTGACGGATGAATTCCACTTCCTCTTCGGTATCGGTCGGGAAAGCGTTGATGGCTACGACCGTCGGTACGCCGAACTTTTTCATATTGTCCAGATGGGCGTCCAGATTGCAGATGCCATGCTCCAGCGCAGACAGGTTGGGCTGGTTCAGCTCGGCCTTGGGCACGCCGCCATTGTATTTCAGCGCGCGCACGGTCGCAACGATAACGATGCAGTCGGGCGAAAGACCGGCCTTGCGGCACTTGATATCCATGAACTTTTCCGCGCCGAGGTCTGCGCCGAAACCGGCTTCCGTGATGGCGATGTCTGCCAGCCGCAGCGCGAGCTTGGTGGCCTGCACACTGTTGCAGCCGTGTGCAATGTTGGCGAACGGGCCGCCGTGCATCAATGCGGGCGTGCCCTCCAGCGTCTGCACCAGATTGGGCTTGATGGCGTCCTTCATCAGCGCGGTCATTGCGCCTTCTGCCTTGAGGTCGCGCGCGTAAATCGGCTTGCCCTCATAAGAGTAGGCCACCAGAATATCCCCGAAACGCTTTTTGAGGTCCTCCAAATCCGAGGCAAGGCACAGGATTGCCATGACCTCGGAGGCGACCGTAATCATAAAGTGGTCCTCGCGCGGCACGCCGTTGACCTTGCCGCCAAGGCCGATGGTGATATTGCGCAGGGCGCGGTCGTTCATGTCCATGACGCGGGTGAAGATAATGCGGCGCGGGTCGATGCCCAGTGCATTGCCCTGCTGCATATGGTTGTCCAGCATGGCGCACAGCAGGTTGTTGGCAGCCGTGATGGCATGCATATCGCCGGTGAAGTGCAGATTGATGTCCTCCATCGGCACGACCTGTGCATAGCCGCCGCCGGCAGCGCCGCCCTTGATGCCGAATACCGGGCCGAGGGACGGCTCACGCAGTGCAATCATGGCCTTTTTGCCGAGCTTTGCCATTGCCTGACCGAGGCCGACGGTCGTGGTGGTTTTGCCCTCGCCGGCCGGGGTGGGGTTGATGGCAGTGACGAGCACCAGCTTACCGTCCGGCTGACCGGCCGTTTTTTTCCAGACATCGGCAGACAGCTTGGCTTTGTATTTTCCGTATAATTCCAGGTCCTCCACATCCAGACCGGCGGATGCGGCGACTTCGGTGATGGGGCGCATCTGGCAGCCCTGTGCGATTTCGATATCGGATAGCATAACAGTTCCTCCTGTACATTTTACACAGTGACATTATTATAACAATGTTCTGCACAGTTTTCCAGCGTATCCAGCGAAAAATTTGCCGAATTTGCGACTCGAAAAAGCGGGCGCGTTGTGGTATGATATAAAGCGTATATAATTTCGGCAAAAAGGAGGGTCGGCATGGACGTTTTCAAAACAATCACGCATTATATCAAAAACACCGACCTGTATCTGGCTATATTGGCGCTGCTCTGTTCGAGTTACGGTATGGTGCTGATTTATTCGGCAACGCTCAATCCGGCAACTGCACTGGATGGCAGCACGCGCAACCTGATTGTGCAGGGGGCGGCGATTATCATTGGTCTGGGCGCCTTTGTGGTGATGAGCCTGATTGATTTGGAAGGCATGAGCGGCTGGTGGAAAATCTTTGTGCTGGTCAACATCGGTCTGCAATTTCTGTTGTTTACACCGCTCGGGCAGGAAGTCAACGGCCAGCGTGCATGGCTCAATCTGGGCGTGACCAGCTTGCAGCCGGGCGAGCTGGGTAAGCTGATTTTCATTTTTACGCTTGCGGCGCATATCTCGGAAATAAAAGACCATATCAGCGAATGGCGCGGGCTGTTCGTTATCGGTCTGCATACGCTGATTATGATGGGCGCGGTCGTCATCGCTTCGGGCGATACCGGCATGGCGATTCAATATTTCATGATTGCGCTCATTATGCTGTTTGCTGCAGGGCTTTCGCTCAAGTGGCTGGGCGCAGGCTTCGGACTCGGCATCATCAGCATTCCGATTGTATGGAATTTTATTTTAAAGGATTACCAGAAAACCCGTATTCTGGTGCTGTTCGACCCGTCCATTGATACGGATGCCTCAATGCAGGCCACCTATGGCAAAATCGCCATCGGTTCGGGACAGTTTTCCGGACAGGGGTTGACGCACGGCACAATGACACAGATGCAGCTGGTGTCGGAGAACCAGACCGACTATATCTTTTCGGTCGCGGGCGAGGAGCTGGGCTTTATCGGCTGCATGCTGATTATCTGCCTGCTGGGGCTGCTGATTTTGCGGCTCTTCTATGTGTCTTATCGCGCGTCTACTACGTTTTCCGCGCTGCTGGCTGTGGGCGTGGGCGGCATGTTCCTGTTCCAAACCTTTATGAATATTTTTATGAACATCGGTTTGCTGCCTGTCATGGGTCTGACGCTGCCGTTCTTCTCTTATGGCGGCACTTCGGTGGTGACCATGTATTCCGCACTCGGTATTGCGGCGGGCGTGCGCATGCGCGAAAAACCATCCTGGCTGCAATAAATGCACACAAGAAAAACAGAGCAAAAAGATACGGTGTAACCTCCATCGGGGGTTACACCGTTTTTTTGATTGGAGCCGTTAATCTGCGAAGGGAGGACCGCCGCATGGCAAACAAAAGGCAGGGCGGTACAACCAAACGGCTATACCGCCCTGCGGCGATGGAATATTTTTAGGAAACGTGTCGTTCCGTGGAGTCAGCAATGCTCCATAATGGCCTTGACCGCGGTCTTGGTGTCGGTCAGCGGGAACAGCTCGTAGCCGACGCGACCAGTATAACCGCAGGCTTCCAGATGCGAAATCACTTTTTTGTAATTGATTTCGCCCGTGCCCGGCTCGTGACGACCCGGTGCATCCGCCACATGGATATGACCAAACGTGTCGCCGTACTTGGTGATGGTGTCGCAGATGCAGCCTTCGTTGATTTGCATGTGGTACACGTCGTACAGCAGCTTGAGCCGCGGCGAACCAATCAGCCGAACGATTTCCGCGCCCATCTGGGTGGTCGCAAGGAAGTTGCCGACGTGGTCGGTCGTAATGTTAAGTGCCTCAAGGTTGAGGTTGATGCCCTCGGCCTCCGCGAGCTTGGCGCAGTCGAGCAGCATGTCATACATCGAGCACAGCTTGACCGTGTGCGACAGGTTATCATAGTGATTGACCACAATGCCGCCTTCACCGAGCGCGTTGGAGTGAATGGTCACGCTGGAAGCGCCGACCTTTTTCGCAGCGGCAATCGACTGCTTGAGAAAGTCGATATATTTCTCTTTATGGGTGGGGTCGACGAGCGAAAAGTCCGCGTCGCCGTTAAAGCCGGAAATCGCGATGCCGGCCTTTTCCGACGCGGCGCGCGTCGCGTCCAAATCGCGGATGCGCCAGTCCCAGAATTCTACGGCTTCAAAACCATCGTCCTTGGCGGCCTGAAAGCGGTCCAGCCAGTCCAACTCGGTGTACAGCGTGTCAATGCATGCGCATTTTCTCAGTGCCATTGTGCTCAGTCTCCTCCTGACAGATGATATGTGGGTGTGCTATGGTTCCATGACCATCTTACCACGTGTGGGGCGGTTATTCAATTTCGGAAATCTTGACCGGACGGCCCTCGTGCAGCGACTTGGTCGCGGCAGCCGCCATCAGCACCGGATACAGACCGTCTTCGCCGGTGACCGGGGTATCCTTATCATTGACAACTGCATCGGCAAACGCCTGCATCTCGGCAACGAATGCGCCGGTGTAGCGGTCCCACATGACCTTGTACGCTACGCCGTGTACCGCGCCGTCCGCGGTGGACAAGACAGCGGTGTTCGGGGTGTCGTTCTGGTCCTCGGCGCAGCCTTCCGAGCCGAATACCTCGACGCGCTGGTCGTAACCGTAAACTGCCTTGCGGCTGTTGTCGATTACGCCGATGGCGCCGTTTGCAAACTTGAGGGTGACCAGCGCAGTGTCCACGTCGCCCGCTTCACCGATGCCGGGGTCGACCAGCACCGAGCCGATGGCGCTCACTTCAGTGACTTCGCTGCCTGCGAGGAAGCGCGCCATGTCGAAATCATGAATCATCATGTCGTAGAAGATGCCGCCGGAAACCTTGACATAGGATACCGGGGGCGGCTCCGGGTCACGCGAGGAAATTTTGATGATGTTTACCTTGCCAACCTTGCCGTCGCGCACCATGTCGTAAACCGCGCGGTGGTTGTGGTCAAAGCGGCGGCAGAAGCCGATTTGCAGCTTGACGCCGGCTTCTTTGGCGGCATTGATTGCTGCGTGCACTTTGCTCAAATCATAATCAATCGGCTTTTCGCAGAAGATGTGCTTGCCGGCGTGCGCCGCTTCGATGATGTACTTGGAATGCGTGTCGGTCGAAGAGCAAATCAGAACCGCCTCGATTTCCGGGTCGCTCAGGATGTCGTTTGCATCCTTGGTGCAGTTCGGGATGCCGCACTGTTTGGCAAATGCTTTGGTCTGCTCGTTCATGAATGGGTCGGCGATGGTTTTAGTTTCCATCTCCGGCACAAACATGGAAATGTTCTTGGCATGGACCTTGCCGATGCGGCCTGCGCCGATAATACCAACTTTCATAAAGAGAATTCTCCTTTCCAAATGGGTACGGTTATCATAAAGTAGGTGAAAGACGTATTGATTAGGACATCCATTCCGCAAAGCGGTCAAGACGTTCCTGTGCGTTGTCTGCGGTGATGAGTTCCGTGTCGGCATCGACAACGGTTTCGTATTTTTTCATCCTTTCTCTTTTGGTGTGTGTATTTATGTGCTATGTGCTGTTTGCGTGCTTATTGTATCGAGAACAAGGGAAAAAGTCAACAGTCAATTTGATACAAACATTGCGACATAAAAATAGAATGAGAATAAAATATTAAAAAATACGGGATATTTCACAAAATATAAACAAAATAGCGATGAAAAAGTACTGAAAAAGGAAGGCGGAGAGATTTGGAAGGCATGCTTGTCGATTCTCTACAACAAAGGGAACAAGCAAATTGTTTTGCTTTTGCAGAATGGGTTGCAAATTAAGCAGTAAAAGCGGGAAATAACAACAAAACCAAATGAAAAGAGTAATAAAATGTAATATGTGCAAAAGCACATATTGGGTAGCAGACATGGCTGGAAGGAGGTTTTTCTTTGCGAAACGCACAGAATGTGTGCTATAATGAGACAACGAAATTTTGTAGCGACAGGTGAGCCGGTATGAGAGGAAAACGTCCAACCATCCAAATGGTAGCCGAGCGGGCGGGGGTTTCGCGCGGTACGGTGGACCGCGTGCTGAACAATCGTTCCTATGTCAGTGCGGAGGTCCGTGCGCGCATTCTGAAGGCAATCGAAGAAACCGGGTATGTGCCGCTGCGGCAGGCACGGCCCGCAGAACAATCGAAGGACTACCCGCGGATTCGGCTGGGGGTGCTGCTGCCTAACTGGACCGGCCCGTTCAAGGCCGAAGTGTCCGACGGTATTGCGCATGCGCGACAGGAGTTGGCGCCATACCATGTGGAAATCCGTGTATGTGTGTGTGAAACCGATTTGCCGGTGGAATGTATTGAGCATCTGGATGCGCTGGTGGAATGGGGTGCGCAGGGTATTGCACTGTGTGCGCTCAATGATATTCTGATTGAAACCAAGGTGGGCGAATTGGCGGACCGCGGCATTCCGTGCATTACGCTCAATTCTGATTTGCCGAACAGCCGACGGCTGTGTTTTGTCGGGCAGGATTATACCAAAAGCGGCCGGATTGCGGCGGAGCTGCTCAGCAAGTGTGTGCCGCACGATGCACACATTCTGGCGATGGTGGGCAATCTGGAATACCATGGGCACCGCACAAGATTGGACGGTTTCTGCGCGCGCATGCATGAACTGGGCTTTGCTTCCGCGCAAATCGAGATTACGGAGACCTATAACAACTATCGCCTGACCTGCGATAAGGTGCGCGAAGCGCTGCGCAATACTCCTGAGCTTGCGGCAATCTATATGGTCAACCGCAGCGTGACCGGCTGTACCGATGCGCTGCGGCAAGCGGGGATGACCGAGCAGATTCGCGTGGTGGCGCATGACCTCTCCGCACGTACCAAGCGCTTGCTGCAGGAGGGCAGTCTGGATTTCACCATCACGCAGGATATGTACCGGCAAGGCTATTTGCCGCTGATTTTACTGCGTGAGCTGCTGCACAAGGGGGTTCGGCCGCAGGAGGACCAGATTGCAACGAGCATTTCGATTATCTGCTCGCAAAATATTGACTGAAGTGAAGGGGCTTGATTGCCCGGGGAGCTTGTATACCTTTTTGCATCCGGCAAGGCGTTTGCAGGTTCTGTTGTTCGGTTTCCTATGTATCACCGCCCTGAGCGGGCGGTGCGCTGCTCAGAAAAGCGTTGTGGCGGATTCGCAGCAACACTGTTTTCCACTTCGAGAAGCAGAGGAACGTGTCTGATATTGGTGCATAACATGGCAATGGCGATTGCCAGAAAGGAGACCTTGTTATGGTCAATGCAACTTCCGATATCATCAATGAAGCACAGACTTGTCCCGCTGTGGGCTATCAATCGGCGTCTATTTGCGTTCCGGTAACCGTTACCCCCTTTGCGCAGGCCGGCACAACCGTTACCAAATGCTGCGGTTCTCCGGTTGTGATTCCGGGTCGTGAGGTATGCGGCGGCGTGAAGAACGGTTCTTGCTTCTTTACGATTTCGCAGGATATCTGCGTGGCTGTACCGGTTGAGTTCGGCGCGGTGGCAACAGTGGGTGACAGCTTCGTTAGCTGCAACGGCGCTTCGGAGGAGGATATTTGCACCACTTGTGAAAAATTGCCTCCCCTGACCGAGACAACGACGCCGACGGTCCCGACCGTGTAATATTGGGGTACAATGCGTTGCTTTGGGGGCGGTATGCGGGTGAGAATGACCGGCAGCAATAAATGTCCCCGGCAAAGCAATTGCACGTGCAAGGCGAGAGGATGCCTCTGAAAAGGCGTCCTCTCGCCTTGTTGGGGTTTCATTGCTAGGGAGCGGGACGGCGGCTGACGAGACTGCGCAGGCAGGCATTGCCGCAGGGTAGTGATGCAGGGCTTTTTGCTCAAAAATAAATACAAAAGCTTGTGCAAAAAATGAATGGATTCAATGGAAGGAATTTGCTACACCATCATTGTAGTTAGGTTGTAACTCTTTGAGGCATTACTAATGACACCATTCGACAGGTGTAACTATGCCTTGAAGGGTTTTTCTTTTGGAGTGATTCGGTAGTGCGTGTGATTAAAAAATTGAACAACAATTTTGCGATCTGCGTAGACAGTGAGGGGAAAGAGTTTATCGCATACGGGAAAGGCATCGGTTTTCCAAAAACACCGTATGATATCACCGACCTCACTGTAATTGACCGCCGGTTTTACGACGTGGACCAGAAGTATCTGGCGCTTTTTAACGAGCTGCCGGAAAAAGTGCTGCATTTTACGGTGAAATTGGTGGATATTGCTCGGAATGAGCTGGATTATGAGTTAAATCCCAATATTGTTCTGACGCTGGCCGATCACATCAATTTTTGCATCCAGCGTGCCAAACAGCATATTTACGTCCAGATGCCGCTGATTTACGAGGTGGAGCAGCAGTATCCGCAGGAGGGAAAGCTGGGGCGTTATGCGCTCAAGCAGATTGAGCGTCGGTTTGCCATTCAGCTGAACCAGAATGAGGCTTCCGGAATTGCGCTGCATTTCGTCAACGCCCGCTACAATGCCAAAACCAAATGTGATGTTACCATGCAGTGGCAGCAGCGGTATGATGATGTGCTTGAAGATACGGTCAGTATTGTGGAGGATGAGATGGGGATTGTCATCAACCGTTGTTCCTTCAACTTTGCGCGGTATTCCTCCCACTTGATGTATCTGTTGCAGCGGTTGGGAACGGGAAATCTGCTGGAATCCAATATCAGTGAAATGTATTGCTCGCTGGGCGAGGAATGTCCCAAAATCGCCCGATGTGTCGAGCTTATCGGGGAGTATTTCCATAAAAAGTGGAACCTCACACTCAGTGAGGAAGAGAAATTGTATCTGCTGCTGCATATCAACCGGATATGCACACGGGAAGGGTTGTAATCATTTTTTTGAGCATTACCTTCCGCAGAGGGCGCGGTTTTGTTTGCCGTACCCGTCTGCGGGAGGTTTTTTTATGCTGTGGATACCGGCGGCGGAAGCGCGCCCGCAGCCGGATATCCGTTGAGAATACAGGGAATCGTGTAAGGAGGAATATCCCATGGCGGATAATAAACAAATCGCCGAGCAGGTTTTGGCCGCGGTCGGCGGCAGGGAGAATGTGTCCTCGGTCACGCACTGCATGACGCGGCTGCGTTTTGTGCTGAAGGACCAGAGCATCCCGAAGAAAAATAATATCACCGATATCAAAGGCGTGGTCGGCGTCAATGTGCAGGGTGGCCAGTATCAGGTCATCATCGGCAATTCGGTCGGCAATGTGTATAAGGAGATGGTCGCGCTGGGCGGCCTGTCCGACACGCAGGGCGCAGGCAATGCGCCCAAGCAGAAGGTTAATCCGATTTCTGCTGCGCTCGATTTCATCGCGGGCTGCATGACGCCGCTTTTCACCGCAATCATCGCAGGCGGCTTAATCAAGGTGCTGCTTGTCATCTTCGGGCCGACGCTGCTCGGCTGGATGTCGGACACCAGTGACACGTACATCCTGATGAATGCGCTGGGGGATGCGCCGTTCTATTTCCTGCCCATCTTGGTGGCAATCACCGCATCCAAAAAGCTGAACTGTAACTCCTATCTGGCAGCGATGGTGTCGTCCATGCTGATTTATCCGGACCTCATCACTCTGCTGGGCGGCGACGCGCCGACCTATCTGTTCGGCGTGATTCCGGTCATGCATGGCAGCTATTCTTCGTCCATTATCCCGGCCATGCTGGCGACCATTCTGCTGAAATATGTGGAAATTCTGGTGGATAGAATTACACCGGACTGGTCCAAAAACTTTCTAAAGCCGCTGCTCATCGTCATCATCACCGCGCCGATTACGCTTTGCCTGTTGGCGCCGCTCGGCCTGATGATTGGCAATGTGCTGCAGCTTGTGATCAACACGATTTATGGTTTCGCTCCGTGGCTGGCAATGCTGCTGTTTGCCGGCGCGATGCCGTTCATTGTCATGACCGGCATGCACTGGGCGTTTGTTCCGACCTGTCTGCTGGCGCTGGCCGACCCCGGCTTTGATTTGCTGCTGCTGCCGGCAATGCTGTGCAGCAACACTGCGCAGGCGGGCGCAACCTTCGGTGCCGCCTTTAAAACCAAGGACAAGGAATTGCGTCAGATGGCGTTCCCGGCCGCAGTCTCCGCTCTGCTTGCGGGCGTGACCGAGCCTGCCATGTACGGCATCACCCTGCGTCTGAAAAAGCCGATGATCGCGGCCTGCATTGCGGGCGCTATTGGCGGCGTGATTTCCGGCTTTGTCAATCTGGCAGGTTATGCGTTTGCAACGCCGTGCCTGACCGCTATTGTACAGTTCATCTCTCCGGATGGCGGCAGCAACTTCATGTTTGCGTGCATCGTTTTTGCGGTGGTCTTTGTGCTGTCGTTTGTGCTGTCGTTCATTCTGACCCCGTCGCATGAGGCGGCGGAGGAAGAATCCGCCACACCGGTTGCGGATACTGTGGAAACGTCCGCAGCGCCGCAGATTACCGGCAAGCTCGAAATCGAAGCGCCCATCCCGGGCGAAATCATCCCGCTGACCGCGGTCAAGGACCCGACGTTTGCGTCCGGCGTGCTGGGCGAGGGCTACGCGATTATCCCGTCGGAGGGCAAGGTATACGCGCCGTTTGACGGCACCTGCGACAATCTGTTCGACACGCTGCATGCAATGGGGCTGGTATCGGACAGCGGTGTGGAGCTGCTCATCCATGTCGGTCTGGAAACGGTCGGGCTGAATGGTGCGCCGTTTACCGCGCACATTAAGAGCGGCGACAAATTCAAAAAGGGTGATTTGCTGCTTGAATTCGACATTGACGCAATCAAGGCTGCGGGCTGTGAGATTCAGACGCCTGTGATTGTGACCAATGCGGAAGATGTCGGCGGCATCACCATGGAAGGCAATAAATTGGTTATTGGAGGATAAAGCAATGGTATTATCAAAAGATTTCCTGTGGGGCGGCGCGACGGCTGCCAATCAGTGCGAAGGCGCTTGGGACCGCGACGGCAAGGGCGTTTCGGTTTCCGATATCTGCACGGGCGGCCGGTTCGGCCAGAGCAAGCGCATCACACCGGTGCTGGAAGAGGGCACGTTCTACCCCAGCCGTGAAGCAATCCAGCATTACGACCGTTTTCGTGAGGATATCGCGTTGTTTGCCGAGATGGGCTTCAAGTGCTATCGTTTTTCGATTGCATGGACGCGCATTTTCCCGAACGGCGACGAAACCGAGCCGAACGAGGCAGGACTGCGCCACTACGAAGAGGTCATTGACGAATGCAGAAAATACGGCATCGAGCCGCTGATTACGATTTCGCATTACGAGGTGCCGTTCGGCCTGACCAAGAAGTGCAATTCCTGGGTCAGCCGCGAAATGATTGACTACTTCCTCAATTATTGCCGCGCAATTTTCACCCGTTATAAGGGGAAGGTCAAGTACTGGCTAACGTTCAATGAGATTAACAGCGCTTCCGAGCCGATTGGTGCGTTGCTCAATCAGGGTATCCTCAATGATTTGGAGCATCCGACCGAGTTTATGAAGCAGCCGGATATTCCGCAGCAGCGGTATCAGGGCCTGCACCACATGTTCGTGGCCAGCGCGCTGGCGGTCAAGATGGCGCATGAGATTGACCCGAATTACCGCGTAGGCAATATGATGATTTATTCGGCCAGCTATCCGCTGACCTGTAATCCGGACGATGTGCTGGTTTGCCAGCAGTATAACCGCCGCTATAATTACTATTGCACGGATGTGCAGGCACGCGGCGCTTATCCAGCGTTTGCCAAACGCATGCTGGAAGAGCTGGGTGTTACGCTGGAAATCCAGCCGGGGGATGCTGAGATTCTCAAAACCGGTACGGTCGATTTTATCACGTTCTCGTACTACATGTCCTCCTGCCAGACGGCAAAGGACATGGAAAGCGGTGAAGGCAATCTGCTCGGCGGCGTATCCAACCCCTATTTGCAGACCTCCGACTGGGGCTGGCAAATTGACCCCAAGGGCCTGCGCTATGCACTCAACGACCTGTATGACCGGTACGGCCTGCCGCTGATGGTGGTCGAAAATGGTCTGGGCGCCAAGGACGAGATTGAGGCAGACGGCTCCATCAACGACGATTACCGCATCGACTACCTGCGTCAGCATATCGAGCAGATGAAGGAAGCAGTCAAGGACGGCGTGGATTTGATGGGGTATACGCCGTGGGGCTGCATTGATTTGGTTTCCGCGTCCACCGGCGAATATGCCAAGCGGTACGGCATGATTTACGTCCGCCGCTATGATGACGGCACCGGCGACTTCGCCCGCCTGAAGAAAAAGTCGTTCTACTGGTATCAAAAGGTAATCGCAACCAACGGCGAAGAACTGGATTGATTCACGCGCAGAATTCGGCTGATGCAGTTACAACGCGCGCCCGCTGAAACGTAAAAAGTGCGATATATCGCGCGAAAGCAAACGCCCTATCGCTGCATTGCAGCAGCGATAGGGCGTTTGTCCTGTTCGTTTTTTCCTGTGTGTCAATGGCCGGCCGGCTTCTGGTCCACCATGTTCTTTTCGGTTGTCAAATCGGCATGCAGTAAAGTTGCGAAAATGATACCCAGAGGGATTGCCGTTGCCCAAATGGCTTTTCCGATGAAGAAATGGCAGCAAGCCGCTCCGACCACGGCACCCATGGCGAAAAAGAACAGCATTTGCGCGTGTTTCGCCAGTTTTTCACGATGGCTTTTGTCGCTGCTATGCCGATGCCGCAGTTCCTTTGCCAGACCGATGCCGATTTGCCGGATATGGTTGGTGGCAAACGTGGTTGCCACAGGAATCCCCTGCGCCTGCCGAAACGTATTATACTGCATCGAGGCGATGAAGTTGATTACCACCTGCGAAATCTGCACCGGCGCGGATTCCGGCACGAAGCCCAGCGCCAGCACCGCAAGCATTTCAATGCACATGAGGATGGTGTCCCAACGTACATACAAGCGGTGTTTGATTGGGTTGGGGACCAGTTCGGATACAAATGCCCCCAGAACATAAGCTGAGATAGGCACCAGATAATACAGCCCCTCCCCCCAGCGTCCGTTGCCGAGTGCCAGCCCCATCAGCACCACGTTGCCTGTCTGCGCATTGCAAAAAACATTGCCACGCAGCGCGTAGGTATACGCGCCCCAAAAACCGGCTACGGTAATCAGAGTGAAGTAAACCCAGTTGCGCTCACAGGTCAGAAAGTATTTTCCGTCATCTTTTGTATCCGTCATCATTACCGCCCTCAAAATTCAAATTCCTATCGGTTCATACCTGTATTATACTATTTTTGAGGGAAAGATGACAGGGCAGAAACAAAATTTTGGCGCATGGCGCTGTGGGGATATGAATGTGGACCTGCTGTGCAGGTGTTTGCACTTACCTTTTATACTATCTGATAGGATGGGAAATATTGCTCCACAAAGGGGATTTTGCGGACACGGAAGGTGCGGCCATTCAGATAGGAAAGCGCGCCGGCATCCTTCTCAAAGCGGAATGTCAGCGAATAGGCATATAATAACTGACCGCTTTCATGGTAGGGACGGTTCAAGTCATTCGTGCCGTATTTGCCGTCACCAAGCAGTGGGCAGCCGATGGACGCCATGTGTGCGCGAATCTGGTGGGTGCGGCCGGTGAGCAGTTCGCATTCGACCAGCGACAGCTTACCGCTGCTGGCAAGCGTTCGATAGCGCGTTTTGGCGGTTTTCGCGCCGGGGACGCGCGTTTTATGCAGTGTGACCTGTTTGCGTTTTTCATCCCGTCGCAGATAGTTTTCAATCAAGCCTTCGGGCGGCGCGGGTCTGCCGTGCACCACACATAGATAGCGCTTTTCCAGCTCACGCTCCTTGATGCGCTCATTGAGGACGCGCAGCGCTTCGGCGGTTTTCGCGCAAATGACGATGCCGCCGGTGTTGCGGTCGATCCGGTTGCATAGGGCGGGCGCAAACGAGGCTGCGTCCGCAGGGTTCCATGCGCCGGACTGGAACAGATACGCCTGAATGTGTGCAATCAGCGTATTGGTATCGCCGTGTTCGTCGGCATGGACGACCATACCGGGCGCCTTGTCGGCCAGCAGGATGTTGTCATCCTCATAGACGATGCGGACCTGCGGCTGTGTGATGCGGCGGAAGGCTTCCTCCTCGCGCGGCGCTTCGAAGTAGCTGTCGTTGAGGTAGAGCTGCACGGCGTCCCCTTCGCACAGGCGGTACGCGGCCTCGGTACGTTTGCCGTTGACCTTGATGCGCTTAAGGCGCAGATATTTGTGCATCATGCCGCCGGACAGCAGCGGCACCGCTTTTTCAAGAAATTTGTTCAGCCGTTGCCCGCTGTCGTTTTTTGTGATATAATATTCTCTCAAGATGCGGTATCCTTTTCGTAAAATAATAATAGAACGCATTCAGTATACCGCATTTCGGAAGAAAAGGGAAGTGCCCCCGCTGGATAGAGAAATGCGTTTTTTTGACGCATTTTTTGGTTGACAAAGCGGGATTGGGTGTAGTATACTATCTTAGTACCATGTGAGGTTGACATGAAGATTGATTTAAAAAAACTGACCGTCTCCCAGCATGCGTCGATTCCGTTTTCCGAGACCATCGACCTGCGGGAAGAGACTTTGTACGGCGCCAAGCCGTTCCAAAGCCCGGTTCAGCTCAGCGGCGAGGTTTCCGGTGAAAGCGGCGTATTGCGGCTCAAGGGAACGATCAAAACGATTTACTCCACCGCCTGTGCGCGCTGTCT
Source organism: uncultured Agathobaculum sp. (assembly GCF_944384695.1). Taxonomy (GTDB): domain Bacteria; phylum Bacillota; class Clostridia; order Oscillospirales; family Butyricicoccaceae; genus Agathobaculum. Next base: position 37,557 of record NZ_CALWUQ010000011.1, read on the forward strand.
CAAGCCTCTTCAAATCCTGCTGACAGCCGAGGTCGATACGGTTTTGTCGGACGACCCTGATGCGGAAGAAGAGGATGATCTTTTCGTGCTGACCGGTGACAGCGTGGACCCGGCGGATGTGATGGTGCCCGCACTGATCCTGCAAGTGCAGATGACTTATCTCTGCCGCGAGGATTGCAAGGGCTTGTGTCCGCACTGCGGCGCCGACCGCAACGAGGTCGACTGCGATTGCGAAAGCAAGCAGATTGACCCGCGTTTTGCCGCGCTGCGCGCCCTGCTCGATTCCGATAAGGACGAGCGCAACTGAAGTTTGTGAATAAAAAATAAAGAAGATAGAGTAGGAGGTGTATCCACCATGGCAGTACCGAAGAGAAAGGTATCGAAAGCCCGTCGTGACAAGCGTCGTAACTCTCATTGGAAGCTCTCTCTGCCCGGCATGACCAAGTGCCCGCACTGCGGCGAGATGAAGCTGGCTCACAGAATGTGCAAGGCTTGCGGTTATTACAATGGCCGTGAGGTTGTCGCCGTTAAGGAAGCGTAAGGCGAAAACAGAACAGAAGATGGAGAAGGCGGCAACGACTTCTCCATTTTTTTATGAAAAAAACAGAAGGAGGACGCAAGGGTGGCATCTTTGATTGTCAGCGTGGACGCGGGCAGTCCGGCGGAGCGCGCAGGGCTTCGTGCGGGGGAAACCCTGCTGCAGATTGACGGCACGACCGTTCGTGATGTGCTCGATTATAAATTTTACAGCTATGATGCTTCGCTCACTTTGCAGGTGCTGGAAGCGGACGGGAAAACGCTGCGCGAGGTGCGCGTGCGCAAGCGCGAGGGCGAGCCGCTCGGTCTCAACTTTGAGCATTATCTGATGGACGGCATGAAGCAGTGCTCAAACAAGTGTGTGTTCTGCTTCATCGACCAACTGCCGCGCGGTATGCGCAAAACGCTCTACGTGAAGGATGACGACGCGCGCATGTCCTTCCTGATGGGCAATTATATTTCGATGACCAATCTGTCCGAAGCGGATGTGGACCGCATCCTGCGCATGCATATTTCGCCGGTCAATATTTCGGTGCAGACGACCAACCCGGCGCTGCGCGTTCAGATGCTGCGCAATCCGCGCGCGGGTGAAGCGCTGAAAATCATGAACCGCTTTGCCGAGGGCGGCATTCAGATGAATTGCCAGTTGGTCGTGTGCAAGGGCTTAAATGACGGCGAGGAATTGAAACGCTCGCTGCGCGACCTCAAGGCGCTGTATCCCGCAGTGAATACGATTTCGGTCGTGCCGTTTGGCATGACGCGGCACCGAGAGGGGCTGTATCCGCTCGAGCCGACCGATAAGGCAGCGGCTGAGTCGATTCTGGACATCGTTGAGCCGTTCGCGGATGAGTGCCTGCGCGAGCTGGGCACGCGGCTGGTCTGGTGCGGGGATGAG
>NZ_CALWUQ010000012.1 GCF_944384695.1 uncultured Agathobaculum sp.
TTTGAGGTCGGTTTTTCTGTTGACAAAAAAATAAAAAATGTTATACTTTTATAGGAATCAAATATGCAAATGCAATGAGGAAACGAGTTTTTCGGCGTCTGGCATGTAGCGAGAGGGGAGAGTGCAAGCCCTTTGCCAAACCGGATAACAGCCACTTCCGAGCAGTCTGTGAAAGCAGACCGCCTGATCCGCGATATCCGATCACTAAGATGTGCCGTCAGCGGCACAAATTAGGGTGGTACCGTGGAAGAATGCTTTCGCCCCTAACGAGTGGGCGGAAGTTTTTTTGTTTGTAAATTAATAGTTGGAGGATAAAAATATGCAGTACAGAAGTCTGAATGAGCTGCGCGAAATGTACCTGAAGTTTTTTGAAACCAAAGGCCATCTTCGCCTGCCGAGCTTTTCGCTCATTCCGCAGAACGACCCGTCGCTTTTGCTGATTAACTCCGGTATGGCGCCGATGAAGCCGTACTTTACCGGCGAGCAGGAGCCGCCTCGTCATCGCGTCACCACCTGTCAGAAGTGCATCCGCACCGGCGATATCGAAAACGTCGGTAAGACCGCACGCCATGGCACGTTTTTTGAAATGCTGGGTAATTTCTCGTTCGGTGATTATTTCAAAAAGGAAGCCATTGCATGGAGCTGGGAATTCCTGACCAGCCCGGAGTGGGTCGGCATTGATCCGGATCGTCTGTATCCGTCCATCTATGTGGATGATGATGAGGCGTTTGAAATCTGGAACAAACAAATCGGTATTCCTGCTGAACGCATTTTCCGTTTTGGCAAAGAAGATAATTTCTGGGAGCATGGTTCCGGTCCGTGCGGCCCGTGCTCGGAAATTTACTACGACCGGGGTCCGGAATACGGTTGTGGCAAGCCAGGCTGCACGGTTGGCTGTGACTGTGACCGCTATATGGAGGTCTGGAACAACGTATTCTCGCAGTTTGATAACGATGGTCACGGCAACTACACCGAGCTGAAGCAGAAAAATATTGATACTGGCATGGGTCTGGAGCGCTTGGCTTGCGTCGTGCAGGGGGTAGGCTCGCTGTTTGATGTGGATACTGTGCGTAACATCACCAACAAAGTCTCCGAGATCGCCGGCAAGCATTATGGCGACAGCGAAAAGACCGATGTCTCGCTGCGCGTGGTAACCGACCACATCCGCTCGACTGTTATGATGATTTGCGACGGTGTTATCCCGTCCAACGAGGGTCGCGGCTATGTGCTGCGCCGTTTGCTGCGCCGTGCGGCACGTCATGGCAAGCTGCTTGGGATTGACCATCCGTTCCTGTCCGAAGTTGCAACGACGGTCATTCAGGAGTCCGGTGGTGCATATCCGGAACTGGTGGAAAAGCAAAAGTATATCCACAAGGTCATCGAAAACGAGGAAGCCAGCTTCAACAAGACGATTGACAGCGGTCTGTCCATTCTCAATGAGCGTATTGCCGCAGCGCAAGGCAAGGAATTGCCCGCAGCCGATGCGTTCCAGCTGTACGACACCTATGGCTTCCCGATTGACCTGACGCTTGAAATTTTGGAAGAGCAGGGCATGACCACCAATCGCGACGAATTTGATCGCCTGATGAATGAGCAGCGAGAGCGCGCCCGTGAGGACCGCAAGAAGATGGGCGATTTGGGCTGGCAGAGCGAAGACCTTGGTCTGGACAAGTCCATCAAGACTCGTTTTGACGGCTATGAAACACTGGGCGAGGCGGCAAAGGTGCTGGCCATTGTCAATGAAGGCGAACCGTCCGGTGCGGCGGCCAAGGGTGAAAAGATTACCGTTGTGCTCGATCATACGCCGTTCTATGCGGAAATGGGCGGCCAGATTGGTGACCATGGCATTCTGGAAGGCAAAAACGGCGTAGTGACCGTATCCGACGTGCAAAAAACCAAGGATGGCAAATATATGCACATCGGCGTTGTAACCGAGGGCGAGATTTCGGTGGAGGACGAAGTACAGGCCAAAGTCGATGCGGAATACCGTCAGGCGATTTGTCGTGCGCACACCTCGACCCATCTGCTGCAAAAGGCGCTGCGCAAGGTGCTGGGTGATCATGTTGAGCAGGCCGGTTCTTACACGGCAAATGATCATATCCGTTTTGATTTTACGCATTTCGCGGCGCTGACTGCTGAGGAACTGGCACAGGTGGAGACGATCGTTAACGAAGCGATTTTGGCGGGCAGCCCGGTCATTACCGAGGAAATGTCTATTGATGACGCAAAGAAAAAGGGCGCAATGGCGTTGTTCGGTGAAAAATACGGAGCGGTTGTACGTGTCGTGCAGGCTGGTGATTCCATTGAGCTGTGCGGTGGCACGCATTTGGATAATACAGCCAAGGCCGGTGCGTTTAAGATCATTGGTGAAGCATCGGTTGCCGCCGGCGTGCGCCGTATTGAGGCAGTTACTGGCAAGGCCGTGCTGGATTATCTGAATGAGCGTCAGCAGCTGCTGAGCGAAGCTTCCGCAGCACTTAAGACCTCTCCGAACGAACTGCCTGCTAAGATCGAGCAGACGGTGGGCGAGCTGCGCGCAATGACCAAAAAGATTGACAAGCTCAACAGCCGGGTGGCATCCTTGCAGATGGTGGATTTGCTCAATGTGTCGCGCGACGTCAAGGGCGTAAATGTGGTTGCAACCAAGCTGGAAGATGCCACGGCCGACGTGCTGCGCACCATGGGCGACAGCATTAAAGAAAAAGCGCCGAATATGGTTGCGGTTTTGTCTGCTGTAAACGATGGCAAGGTAAGTCTGCTGTGCGTTTGCGGTGCGGAAGCCGTCAAGAAGGGTGCTCACGCAGGTAAAATTATTAAGGAAGTTGCTAAGATGGTCGGCGGCGGCGGCGGCGGCCGTCCGGACAGCGCAACTGCTGGCGGCAAGCAGCCGGATAAGCTGGAAGAAGCACTGGAGGCTGTGAATAATATTGTTGAAGCGCTGCTTTGAATCCGTTATAATAAAAGGGTAGAAAGGAGCGGTTTGAATGGAAGATTGTTTGTTCTGCAAAATCGTGGCAGGGGACATTCCGTCTAAAAAGGTCTATGAAGACGATTTGTGCTATGCCTTTTACGACATCGATCCCCAGGCGCCGACACATTTTCTGGTCATTCCCAAGCAGCACATTCCATCCGTAGCTGCAATCGATTCGACCAACAGCGCAATTGTGGCGCACTGCTTTGAGGTGATTGCCAAAATTGCGGCAGAGAAAAAGATGGAAAGCTTCCGTGTGGTTTCCAACATCGGAGAACAGGCGGGTCAGAGCGTATTCCACCTGCACTTCCATGTGCTTTCCGGCCGTGATATGACTTGGCCTCCGGGCTGATCACAAAAAAGAAGTGGCGGTAAAGCCACTTCTTTTTTCTCATCCGACAGGGAAGAGGGGGATAAAATGAGGGAGCGACCGCTTGTTTTTCTGGTTCCGCCAGCTGCTGCGGCTATTTTTTGTGCGATAAACTTCAACATTTCTTTGAAGCCAGGTTTGTCCCTCTTGCTTCTTTCGCTTTGTTTGGCAGTTGCAGGCGCATTGATAAACCATGACAGAGTATTCACACTATGCTGCATGCTGGCAGCCGCATTTCTCGCTTTGACCGGTCTTACCGCCTATCAATTCGTTTTTGTGGAGCCTGTCCGAATGATAGCAGGCGCACATGCGGAAATCACAGCGACGGTATTGCAAGATGCCGCAGTATATGACGACAATCAGCGCGCTGAATTATTGGTGGATGAGAATGATGCTCTGCCACGAAGCTTTCGTATGTATTGTTATCTTCCGCTGACCGAAACACCGCTTCATGCCGGAGACCGCATCAAAGCGAATGTTGGCTTTTATCTGCCCGGGAATTCTGAAGGTTTTGACCGTGCTGCTTATCAGGCATCGGAAGGCTGCTATATCACCGCTTCGTATACCAAGAACGAGGATAACACACCGACGTCTTTCGCAGTGATTCAAACGGGGAATCGGTCACTACGTTGGATTCCACAGCACATCGCTCGTTTTTGCAAACAGGCCATTGCAGATGCCTTACCGGAACGGGAGGCCGGTTTGTTGACCGGTCTGCTGATTGGCAACACGGATGCCATTTCTTCGGCGGATACGCTTTCTCTGCAAATTGCCGGACTAAGTCATCTGGTTGCGGTATCCGGGCTTCATGTTGGGTTTCTGGTTGCGTTTTGTTATCTAATTTTCGGCCGCAGGCTGGGCACCTATCTGTCCGTTCCTCTGATTCTGTTATTTGTGCCGATTGCGGGTGCATCACCATCGGTGATTCGCGCTGCCATTATGTATCTGATTGCTGCCGGTGCCTTTATCATCCGACGAGAAGCAAATACACTCAATTCATTATTTGCTGCACTTGCACTATTACTGCTGCAAAACCCGTACGCCATTGCCGGTTTAAGTTTACAACTCTCTTTTTCGGCAACACTGGGCTTGGTGCTATTCGCCGGAAAAATGCAGGCAAAGCTGCTCCAGCCGTTTTGCCGTCTGCCCCAAAGCATCCGCAAGCTATTATCGTTTCTTGTCGGCGCCGTTTCCTGTACCGTTTGTGCGACCATGTTCACTGCACCCATCCTGCTTTCTTCCTTCGGCTATGTTTCAGTTTTATCCGTCCTCAGCAATCTACTGGTGGTCGGTGTGACTGCCGTATGCTTCATTTTAGGCTTTCTTCTTTGCGTGGCCGCAGCGGTTATTCCTGCCGCAGTACCTATATTGGCCACTGTCACACAACCCCCACTGCATTATATCTTATGGGTGGCTGAGCAGGTATCGGATATTCCGTTCGGTATGGTCAACTGGGGTGATAATTGGGGACTTGCGGCACTGTTTCTGTTCTTTGCCGCAGTCGTGCTTTGGCTGATGGTCGGCAAACACATCAAGTGGAAATATGTGTTGCCAATCATGTGTTTGCTGCTGATTGGTCTCAGCGGAATGAGCGCATATCAATATTCGCAGACATATCGCGTGACCTATTTGCCTTGCGGGACAGGGCAGGCTATCCTCGTGTCCGACACAAATTGTGCGACACTGATTGACTGTGCAGGAGACGGCGGATACCGGGACGCGGCACAGCTCGTACAGGAATGGATGCGCTATCACAATGTGGAGCGCATTGATACGCTCATTCTGACAGCCGTGGATAGAGGTCACGCGCGTGACTTGCCGGCATTATTGCAATCAGTCCCAGTGAATCACATTCTGATACCTTCTGGGTGTAAGGAAACTAAATACAATACGGATTTGCTGAAGCTTTGCCATCAAGTCGGCGCGCAGGAAATAGATAAATCACAATTGCTGGACACTGGTGCAGCACCCATCACCGTCTTTCCGGTAATCGATGGAAAAATGGGCGTACAAATTGCCGATGAAATTTTGGTGCTTCATAGTACAACGCAAAAGCAGTTGGCTGCATTTTTGGAGTCCGCGTCAATTACCGCACCGGAGATTGTCCTTTCGCAGAGCAATATGGAGGACGAAGAATTGCTGACACAGGCATTAAATGCGATGGGGGCGGAGAGAATCGTTGTACAAGCCGGATTTGGTGAAGTTTCGTCGCAATATCATGGATTATCCGTAGAAAGTCCCTATGTAACCGGAGAAATTGTGCGGCAGTTTACAAAGGAGTGAAACCATGCCACAGGAAAAGACCAAATCCAATGGAAAAGCGCAGCTCATTCGGGACTTGAAAAACGGTACCTTTGCATCGCTTTATATCATCTCCGGTGAGGAGAGCTATTTAAAAGAATACTACCTACAACAGCTGCGGGACAAAGTGATCGATCCGGTTTTTGCGGATTTTAACCGCATTGAATTGGAAGGGAAGGGGATGACTCCGGAGCAGCTGACGGAAGCGGTGGATAGCTATCCCGCGATGTCAGAAAAAAAACTGATTATTGTAACAGATTTTGATTTATTTAAACCTCCTGCCGCTTTCTCTGATATGCTGCCTGCTTTACTGGAAGATTTACCGGACTATGTTTGTCTGGTATTCTACTATGATATTCTGGAAGGGAAGCCGGACAAACGAACCAAATTATATAAAACGCTGCAAAAGGTCGCTTGTTTCGCAGAGTTTACCCATATGGAAGAACGTGAGCTGGTTGCATGGTTGGAGCGGCGTGCTCGTGCGCTTGGCTGCGCAATAGCACCCGAGGATGCCTCCTATATGATTTTTCTCTGCGGAAATTCCATGACCAATTTGGCGGGGGAGATGGAAAAAGCCGCAGCTCATACCACCACTGGGGAAATTAAAAAATACAACATTGATGCGGTTTGTTCACCGGTTTTGGATGCCGTGGTTTTCGATTTGACCGATGCCATAACAGCCGGCAAGTTTGAACGGGCCGTATCCTTGGTTGGTGACCTGATTGCACAGAAAAACAACGAAGTAATGATTTTTACGACGATTACCCGACATATTCAACGCCTGTATGCGGCAAAGTTATGTGCAGAAGCACGCGCAGGAGAAAAGCAGCTGATGGATATGATTGGCTCCAAATCCCCCTATTATGCCAAACAGCTCCAAAATGCAGCGCGGCGTGTATCGCTAAAATGGCTGCGCAAAGCGGCTTCCCTATGTGCGCAAACCGATGCTTCACTGAAGGGCAGTGCGGTGGACCGTCAAAAGCAGCTTGAGTTAACGCTGTTGTCCATGGCATCCGCGTTGAGGGAGGACTAATATGGTACGAGTGCGAGAGGCCATTGTAGTGGAAGGCCGTTATGATGTCAATACTGTGCGTCAGGTAGTGGATGCAGTTGTATTGGAAAGCGGTGGCTTCCGCATATTTCACGACAAGGACCAACTTCGTTTACTGCGAAAAATTGCATTGGCGCGCGGCCTGATTGTATTGACGGACAGCGACGGGGCAGGCTTTGTCATTCGCAATTATATCAAAGGGGCGCTGCCGTCCGGCAGGGTGAAGCAAGCCTATATCCCGGATATTGCCGGTAAGGAACGGCGAAAACGTCATGGCTCCAAGGAGGGGAAACTCGGAGTAGAAGGGATGCGCCCAGAGGTCATTTTAGAAGCATTGAGACGCGCCGGTGCAACTTTTGAGGATGAAATCAAATCCTCTGCTAAAGATACAAAGCCCATCAGCAAAGCGGATTTTTTCGCGTGGGGACTATCCGGACAAAAAGACAGCGTGCGCCGTCGCACCGCAGTCCTCAAAGCACTGGATTTACCCGCCCATATGACAGCCAATGCCCTGCTGGAATTTATCAATGCGGTTTGCTCCCGGGATGAGATGGAAGAGATTATTGGCAGAATATCGGCAGGGGATTGACAAGTACAGAAGATAAGCCTATAATATCAGTATAAATTAAATCGTTCTGTTTCAGGGCGGAGTGAAAGTCTCCACCGGCAGTATACGGGCATGTAGCCCGATAGTCTGCGAGCCGAAAGGCATGATGGGTGTGAATCCCAACCGACGGTTATAGTCCGGATGAAAGAAACAGGTGTATTTCGGTACGTCTGCGCGCCCTTGGATGATTCCAAGGGCTTTTTGTTACCCAATTAACAGAACCCCTTGTAAAGGAGAAATCATGTATGACAAAAACAAGCAAAATCACCTACACCGCTGTATTTGCAGCGATTGCGACTGTTTTGATGTATTTTGAATTTCCGATTCCGTTCATGCCACCGTTTCTCAAGGTGGATTTGTCGGGAGCCGTGGTGCTGATTGGCGCATTTATCTTTGGTATCGGTCCGGCTATTACCATGATTGGCATTAAGGATTTAATTCATTTGACGCAGAGCCAGACCGCCGGTTCTGGGGAATTGGCCGATTTTTTGATGCTGTCCACACTGGTCGTAATTGCCGTACTGATTTATCGCGCACATAAGACACGCAAAATGGCGGTTGTCGGCTGCCTGTGCGGTTCGCTCGCTATGGCAGGAATGGGGATGCTGACCAACTACTGCCTGATTATTCCGTTCTATGTTAATGGAATGGGCTGGAATTTGGATGCCATTTTTGATATGTGCCGAGCAGTCAATCCCGCCATCAATGGGATGAGCGCATATCTCTTGCTGGGAATTTTACCATTTAACCTCATTAAAGGTGTGATTTTGACAATCATAACCATGGTTGCCTATAAAAAGCTGAGTGTTTTCATTAAATCCAAGCAAATTTCGGTTCATACTCGGCAAAACGCGAATTAATGATATAACGATGGGGGATATAGACGAGGAAATCGTCTATATCCTTTTGTTTTGATTGGGGAGAGGCCGTAATGGATAAGAGAAAGAAAATAATAAATGCGTTACTTTTGTGTGCAGTTGGCATCGGCATTGCCGGTTTGCAGTGTGGCTTGGTCACACGATATTATACATTGGAAACCGATAAGATAAACGAGGGGCAGACAATACGTCTTTTGATGCTGTCTGATTTGCACAGCTGTATCTATGGAAAAAATCAATGTCAGTTGATGGAACGAATTATTCATGAGCAACCGAATTGCATCCTGCTATGCGGGGATATTGTAGATGACAAAAAAGCTCGTGATGGAGCAGAGCAATTATTTCAGCAAATCACACAAATTGCACCGTGCTATTATGTTTCCGGTAATCATGAATTCTGGAGCGGTCAAGCGGGAGAAATCTTTGCTATTATTGAAAGCTACGGTATCCGTGTGCTGCGGAATGAGCAGGAAACCGTGACAATTAATGATATCAGCTTCACGCTTTGCGGTGTGGATGATCCCGCCGCCACTGGAACCCGCCAAACTCACTCATACGGAGAATCAGCAGCATATCAGCATACATTGGCCCAGTTTGAAGAACTGACTACAGAGCAGTTCAGCATATTATTAACACATCGTCCCGAGTATATTTTAGAATATTCCAAGTATCCATTTGACCTGGTCTTATGCGGCCATGCGCATGGCGGCCAATGGCGCATTCCGTATCTGATCAATGGATTGATTGCACCAAATCAGGGATTGTTTCCGAAATATGCCGGTGGTCAATATTCCTATGGCGGCATGACGGAAATTGTTGGTCGTGGTCTTGCTCGTGATTGGAAACCTCGGATATTCAATCCACTGGAAATCGTAGTGGTCGAGGTGTGTGGTAGAGGAGACGATATGTCCTCCTAAATCCAATATATATAATTATACAAAAGAAAAGTTTTGTATAATTAAGGGGAGGCAAAAACCAAACGTATTTCATAACGCCTGACAGAATTGTTTATTCCCTCAGGCGTTGCGATGATGCTCCAAATATTCGATTACATGTGCCACGGCATTGTGGTCGTTATCCCGAACCCGAACTGCTGCATGCCGCAATATATCCGGCGCAGCATTGGTCGGCACAAAGGAAAGCGCTGCATGGTGCAGCATGGACAAATCGTTGTCACTGTCTCCCACAGCATAGATATGATCTTGCTGTACGCCGCAATCCGATGCAATCCGCAGCATAGCTGCGCCTTTGCTGACACCTCGCCGTGTCACTTCGCAGAAAGTTGGCATAGTGCAAACGGCATGGAACAAATCCTCAAACTGTTTCAAAAACGTCCGAACAGATGCAACTTCCAAAGCCTGACCGGTGAAGTTGATTTGACACCAACCAGCCGGATTCGGAAGCTCAGCGACACTGACACAGTCATATGCCAAATGCAATACGCGCATGTGATGTTCGGTTTCTGCACTCATGCGGCAAACCAAAATCCGATCCGGCAAAAACACCTCACAGCCAACATTCGGAAAATCCGCGAGCACTTGCTGAATCAGTTTCGGCGTTTGTTGCGGCATGCCAGCGCAATGCTGAACCCGATTCTGTGCATCCAAAATAAGCGAACCGTTCAGCAGACTATATGGCGCATTCATTGGCAGCAAGTTGATATAATCGGTTATAGCTGCATACGCGCGTCCGGTGGCCAACGAAAACAAACCACCTTCCGCAGTAAAATAGCGCAGTGCTTGCAGATTGGCATCGGAAATCTGACGGTCACTGTCCAGCAACGTACCGTCCATATCACATGCCAGCATCATCCCTTCAAATTTTCTCATCCCATTCTCTCCAGCTTTTCCAGGATTTGCGTAAAATAGTTTGGAAGCGGCGCAGTAAAGTGCATCGTCTGCTGCGTAGTCGGGTGACAAAGTGTCAACCGTGCAGCATGAAGACATTGACCGCCAATATCAGAAAACCTGTCCTTTTTTAAGCCATAGATGGGATCACCGATAATGGGATGCCCAATCGACGCCATGTGTACGCGAATCTGATGCGTACGTCCGGTTTCCAGTTGAAACGCCATATGCGTATAGCCGTGAAATCGCTTGAGTACGGTAAAATGCGTAATTGCTTCCCGCCCGCCCTCTACGATGGCCATTTTTTTACGGTCGGTCTTGTGACGAGCAATTGGCTTATCAATTGTGCCGGAATCCTCACGCGGACCGCCCACTACAATGGCTTCATATCCACGAAAAGCGGTATGTGCGGCAATTTGTGCGGCAAGGCTTTGGTGTGCAGCATCATTTTTTGCCACCACCAAAAGTCCGCTTGTATCTTTGTCGATGCGGTGCACAATGCCGGGTCGATGCTCCCCGTTGATACCGGATAAGCTGTCTCCGCAGTGATACATCAGCGCATTGACCAGTGTACCCGACCAGTTACCCGGAGCCGGATGAACAACCATACCACGCGGTTTGTTGATGACAATGATATCCGCATCTTCATAGGTAATATCCAGCGGGATATTTTCTGGGACAATATCTACTTCGCGCAATTCCGGCAAAGTAACCGTAATGATTTCTCCACCAGTCAGTTTATAATTCTTTTTCAGCGGCTGCTCATTACAGCAAACCGCTTTATCTTGCAGCAAATTCTGTGCGGCAGAGCGCGTCAAGCCTTCCATCTGCTCGGAAAGCCAGCTATCTACACGCGCCCCTGCCTGTGCATCAGGTACAACCAAGACAACCTTATTCATGGTTATCACGCTCCACAATCTGAGAGTTGTCCTTATTGTCATCATCCTTATGGAAGAACAGAAAATAAAGGACGAACAGCAAACCGCCCACACAGATGAAGATGTCTGCAACATTGAATACCGGAAAATGGATTAGCCGAAAGTCGAACAGATCGACCACAAATCCATGTATCACGCGGTCAATCGCATTGCCAAGTGCCCCTGCCGCAACCAATACCAAGGACCAACGGCCCAGCGCATTCTGCATCCAGCCCTTGCACAGCGCTACCCCGATAATCACCGAAATGACAACCGCCAGTGTCACAAAAATCCAACGGGAATCAAATTGAGCAAACATGCTGAATGCCGCACCACGATTTTCAACATAAGTTAAGTGAAAGACATTTTCTATCAAAGGAATGGTTTGCTGTGCTTGCAAGCTGGTGAACGCCCAGTATTTCACCGCCTGATCAAGAGCGATCATCAACACTGCCAAAACAATATACAGCACTTTACATACTCCTTATCGCCTAAAAAGGGGAACAGAAAACATTCTGTTCCCCTTCCCTCTTTTTTCGTTAACCAACAACCTTCGCGCAACGGGCACACAAAGCAGGATGCTTCGCATCCGTACCTACTGACTTGGATTGTTTCCAACAGCGCAGGCACTTCTCTCCTGCTGCGCGCGCAACGGCAATTGTCAGGCCCGGCAAATTCTCACTTGCCATGCCTTCCCCTGTGCCTTCAACCACCGAAAGCTCAGAGACAATACAAAGGTCTGCCAAATCCTGACCGCAAGTATTCAAGAATGTAGCCATATCAGCCTCGGTATAAACCGTAACGCTTGCCTCCAGCGGCTTGCCAATTGTCTTTGCGTTTCTTGCGCCTTCCAACGCCTTATTGACGTCATCACGGAAAGCGGTGAGTTTTGTCCACTTGTCGATATCGGCATCACCGGACGACAAAGCATCGTCCGCCACAGGCATATCATTGTACGCCACGTTGCGCACGTCGTCTTCAGCCGTATGCGGCATAGACTGCCAGATTTCATCTGCCGTGAAGCACAGAATCGGAGAAAGCATGCGAACCAGCGCGCTCAGGATACGATACATCGCGGTCTGCGCAGAACGACGGCTAAGCCCCTTGGTTTCATCGCAGTACAGACGGTCCTTGATGACATCCAAATAGAAATTAGACATATCAACGACACAGAAGTTGTGGATCGCGTGGAAAACCGTATGGAATTCATAAGCATCATAGCCCTCGCGAACCTTGGCAACCAGTTCATTGAGACGCATCAAAGCCCACTTATCCAGCTCCGGCAGGTCTGCGTAAGCGACCATATCGGTCTTGGGATCAAAATCAAACAGATTGCCCAAAATATAACGCGCAGTGTTGCGAATCTTCAGATAATTCTGCGACAGGTGCTTGAGCATGTCCTTGGAAATACGCATATCCTGACGGTAATCAGAAGATGCAACCCACAGGCGCATCACATCCGCGCCATACTGATTGAGAATGTCATCCGGCGCAATACCGTTGCCGAGCGACTTGGACATTTTCTGACGCTCTTCATCCACAATCATGCCATGCGTAATAACCGTCTTATACGGCGCCTTGCCCTGCGTGGCAATCGACGTCAGCATAGAGGACTGGAACCAGCCGCGATACTGGTCGTTGCCTTCCAGATAAACGTCAACCGGTGTGGACTGGTGCTCACGATTTTCAATGACGGCGCGCCAAGAAGAACCGGAGTCGAACCAGACGTCCATGGTATCGGTTTCCTTATCAAAATCACCGCAGCCGCATTCACACTTGATATCCGCCGGCAGGATCTCGGACGGCTCCATGTCAAACCAAGCGTTCGAACCCTTTTCACGGAACAAATCAGCGACAATCTTGATGGTTTGCTCGTTAACCAGCGGCTTACCGCATTTCTTGCAGGTGAAAATCGGAATCGGTACGCCCCAGACACGCTGACGGGAGATACACCAGTCCGAACGCTCGCGGATCATCGAGGTCATGCGCTCCTCACCCCAACCGGGAATCCACTGAATGTTTTCGCAAGCCTTGACCGCATCATCCTTGAGCGCATCCACCGAACAGAACCACTGCTCCGTCGTGCGGAAGATAATTGGATTCTTGCAGCGCCAGCAGTGCGGATAGCTGTGTACGATTTCTTCAATAGCCAGCAACGCGCCTTCTGCCTTCAAATCCTCCAGAATAATCGGCGTTGTCTTTTCATAGTACATGTTGGCATACTTGCCGGCTTCCGCCGTGGTCATGCCCTTTCCGTCAACCGGAACAATAATAGGAATATCGTATTTCTGGCAAACAATAAAGTCATCTGCACCAAAGCCCGGAGCGGTATGAACACAGCCGGTACCAGCATCCAGCGTAACATGATCGCCGCAGATAACAATGCTGTCACGATCCATGATCGGATGCTTAGTACGCATCAGCTCCAAATCCGAACCTACCAGCGTACCCAGCACTTCCCAAGAATCGATTTTGGCTGCTTGCATCACAGACTCTACCAATTCCTTAGCAAGCACATAAATATCGCCCGACGGAACCTTGACCAAATCGTATTCATAAACCGGATTGACCGAAATGGCTAAGTTGCCCGGCAGCGTCCAAGTGGTTGTGGTCCAAATCACGAAGTAGACATTGTCCAAACTGCCGGTAATCGCAGCAATTTTTCCGCCCTTATCATCGGTCACATGGAACTTCACATAAATCGAAGAGCATGGCTCATCCTGATACTCAATCTCAGCTTCTGCCAACGCGGTTTCATCATGCGGGCACCAATAAACCGGCTTCATACCCTTATAGATATAGCCCTTCTTGGCCATTTCTCCGAAAATTTCAATCTGGGTCGCCTCGTAATCATGCGTCAGGGTCAAATACGGGCGATCCCAATCGCCAACAACACCAAGGCGCTCGAACTGTGTACGCTGCGTATTAACGTGATCATGTGCAAACTCTTCACATTTAGAACGGAACTCAGCGGTAGAAACTTTGTCGCGGTCCATCCCGTATGCCTTGATTGCCTGACGCTCAATCGGCAGGCCGTGCGTATCCCAGCCGGGGATATACGGTGCCTGATAGCCCATCATATTGCGGGAACGCACAATGAAATCCTTCAGAATTTTATTAAGCGCATGTCCCATATGCAAATTACCGTTTGCATACGGAGGACCATCATGCAGAACGAACAGCGGCTTGCCCTCGTTCTTCTTCATCAATTCATGATACAGGTCGTCTTTTTCCCAATTCTCCAGAAAGCCCGGCTCACGCTTGGGCAGTCCCGCACGCATCGGGAAGTCGGTTTTTGGTAGATTGATCGTGTTATTGTAATCCTGCTGCATTGTGCAGTGTTCAGTCCTTTCGATTGTTACTTTACTTCCTTGGGGTCATAGTCTGCGCCAAATTTTAATTCGCCAAAATCAAATTTCCGCGTCGCATCTTCAATGGGTGCATCCGCTTGCTCCTCCGACTGCGGTGCCGGCTGTGCAGGCGCTTGCTGCTCTGCCGGCTTTTGTACGGGCTGTGCCGGCTCCTGTTGCTGCTGCACCAGCTTTTCTGCTTTGGCAAGTTCAACCAAAGCCTTGGCCTGTGCCTGGTAAGCAGCAGAAATGCGCGCAACAAATTCGAGCGTGTTCTTTTTTGCCGTTTCGAGTTTCTGCTCCTCAAGCGTAATCTCATCGCGCGTATTTTTTACCTTTGTTTCAGTTTCATCTTTTGCGGCTGTAACAATATCCTGCGCTTCTTGTTTTGCCTTGTCAATGGTGTCCTGCGCAATCGTCTGCGCACTCATCAAGGCACGCCGCATGCCGTCTTCCACACCACGGTATTCCTCAATCTTATCGACGAGCACCTTCATCTTTGCTTTCAGCGCAGCGTTTTCCTTCTGCATTGCGGCAAATTCCTCTGCGACACGCTCCAGAAAGGTATCCACTGACTTCATGTCATATCCGCCGAAAACCGCTTTTTCAAAGCCGATTTCCTGAATTTCCTGCACCGTCATATGTTATTCCTCCGTTTTTTTATCTCTCACCGGCTACGGGAAAATGGCCGGGCACTGCCCGACCACCTATTTCGCCGTATTTTCCGCAGGCTCAGAGCATGTATAAAACTTGTTCCAATACAATCAGAACAAAGAACGCCAACAAAAACGCCAAGTCAAACGGACTGCTTCGCAGCGCATCAATACGGCTAAGCAAACTGCGGAAGGGCTGGATGAGCGGTTCTGTCACGAGACATAAAAATTCATATATCTGTGAACTGCTGCCTTGTGCAAACCAGCTCATAATGGCCCGTGCAAAAAACAGAAATTGCAAAATCCGCAGCAGACTGGCCACTATATAAATTACAATTGTGTTCACGGCACCATAACCTTAAAAATACATACCACTGCTTTCCAGTTCATCAATTAAATCCCCCATAATATCCACGTTATAGGGTGTGATAATGTATGTGCTGTTTGCAACTTTTTTAATTTTACCCTCGTTGGCATACGCTACGCCGCTGAGGAAATCCACCAGACGTCGTGCGATGTCCTTATTGGTCTGCTCCAGATTCAGTACAACCGTGCGCTTATCTTTCAAATGATCGGCAATTTCAGCTGCATTTTCGAAGCGATCCGGTTTGACCAACACCACAGCCAGCTGTGTTGTTGTGTTGATGTTTACCACTTTATTTCCACGACGGGGCGAAGACGCTTCCGTAGATGCACTATCATAAGACCGGTCATAGGATCTTTCATACGAGCGCTCGTAGGATGACGGCGCACTGCTCTTCACCGGCTCTTCATTGCGCTGGCGGGGCATTTCCTCTTCGTATTCGTCCTCTACATCCTCGCCCTTAACCCAATCGATAAAGCCTTTGATCGAACCCATGCAAAGTTCCTCCTTATGTTTTAGGGCGAAACGATCTGATACGGACGCGCACCAAAAATCGCCGTGCCGATGCGAACCATGTTTGCACCGCACTCAATCGCCATCTCAAAATCATTCGTCATTCCCATAGACAAATAATCCATATTTACATTATCGTATTTTTTCGTCAAAATGTCAACAAAGACTTGATGCATTTCGTGAAAATAGCTTGAATTTTTCGATATTTCATCCGCAATTGGAGGAATCGCCATTAAACCGCGGATATGCAGCGATTTTTTTTCACTTAATCTGGAAATGGCTTCGTCCAGTTCCTCAATTAGCAAGCCGCTTTTTGCCGCTTCCCTTCCGATATTTACCTCCAAAAGGATATCCTGACATACGCCATGCTTTGCCGCTTCCTTTGCAATGGCTTCTCCCAGATGGACAGATCCAACAGACTGAATCATTGAAACCTTGCCAATCAAATATTTTACTTTGTTGGTTTGAAGTGTGCCGATAAACTGCAAATCTGCTCCATCGTAGGCATGCTGCTCATACTTTTCCAGCAATTCCTGCACACGGTTTTCGCCGCACACTTGGATTCCTGCCGCAATTGCAGCGCGCACTCTTTCCGCGTCATTCATTTTTGACGCTGCCACCAGAATAATATCTTCCGGCTTTTTCCCCGCACGCAGTGCTGCCTGAGCGACACGTTCCTGCACGGCTGCAATGCGGTTTTTCAAATCCCTGTTTTCCTGCTCCGTCATGTCTTCACCACCATATTGTTTTGCAAATTCTTACCGCTTACAATAATCTGATCCTGCTCTACCAGCATGTCCGAATTCGTTGCGCTTTGCTCAACGAGGTAATAGTCCTCTGTTTCATATAGTTTATTGATGATTTTAAACTTTTGGAAGCTGCCGCTGAGTATAAATACGCCTGTTTGGTTGTTGGTTTGGCCGTCACTGGTAGTCGTTTCCTGTACATACACTGCCTCTTTCGGAACTCTTAGGCCCGTGTATGTGGCAATGATAATCTCCACCGGCTGCTGCCGCATCGAAACCATTTCGCTGTTGAATTCCGTCCCTGACAAAACCACCAAAGCGGTTTCACTGGCGCGATCTTTTACAATGGAATAGACCGTAACCGGTGTTTCCAAAGAAGCCTGCGTGAAATTGACACGCAAACTGCGGCCAACCGATAGCCTATCTGCATCTTCCTGCGAAATTTCCGCGACCAGATACCAGGTGAATCCCTGAATCATTTTCCCCCATGCCTGATCGTTGACAACGGGAGTGGTCTCGGTCAACTCACGGAAACGATCCACCGTAAGATCTTCCAGCGCATCCAAAGTAAGTATTTCTTCATAGCCGTCCACGACTTCCGAAAAGTAGCCGGTGACCGGTGCAGTCAACTGCGTCGTGTGACCGGACAATTGCGCGTTTAAGCTGTCCCGCTCCATGACCAATGCATCTCGTTCTGCCGTAATGGCAGCCGTATCCACACTATCCGCTTCTCGGCGCAGTGCCAGCGTGCGCAAAGATTCAGCGGAAGTGTTCAAAGCTGTACCCGAACCGTTTTTTGTCTGCTCAGCCATCTGCTGCAATGATAAAACAATCATTTGGTCCAGTTTTGAAGCGTCCGATCCGTCTGTTGCAGACTGCAGCGCCGTATTGAGCAGGTCAATTCGATTTTCAAGCGGATCGAGCTGCTGGCTCAGCGCGAGCGCATCTGCATCCGAATAGACGATAGCCAGCGGAGCGCTTTGCTGTACGCGCTCGCCGCTGTATACGATATGCTTGACCGATTCTCCTGTACTGCCGCTGACAGGGATTTCGTCGCGGAAAAACCAACCTTGCGCAGTTATGCTGTCATTGACCGTCACCTGAACCGCAGGAACAGTTTCAATACCGACGGAAAAAGCACTGATGATTTTATAGCCTAAGTAGAGCACGATTACGACTGCAACCAGAAGAAAAATAAGCCTGCCGTTTACGTTGCTTCTGGGAAATTTTCGTTTTTTTCCTGTTTGTTGCTGCATAAGGAACCTCGTATAGTATCATTCCGCTGCACGCTCCTCCCGTGGCGCATGCAGATCGACGCGGTTCTGCGGGATCAGGGTGGAAATAGCATGCTTATAGATCATCTGCTGTTTTCCATCGCTGTCCAATATCACAACAAAATTATCAAATCCGCGAATGATTCCGCGCATTTGAAATCCATTTGTTAAGAAAACCGTGGTATTGATTCCCTGCTGACGCAATGCGCACAGCATCCGATCCTGCAGATTGATTTCGTTTCGCACAATGATTCCTCCAATATTTTACAATTTATGGTATCATTGTACACTTTGATTTTGTAGATATTCTGTCGCTTCCTGTAAGACATATGAGAAGTCCTCATGTCTATTGTAATAAATCCAATGGATGCTGTCATCCCTTTTCAGCCATGTTAACTGTCTTTTTGCATAATTGCGGCTGCGCTGCTTCAGCAATTGCACACAAGAATCCAGCGAATCCTTCCCTTCTAAAAAGCCCAGCAGCTCTTTATAGCCAATCGCTTGTGCAGCCGTGCCTGTGAGCATACCTCTGGACAGCAGGCAGCGCGTTTCTTCCAATAAACCATCGGAAAGCATTTGGTCGACCCGTTTATCAATACGGTCGTACAGGGTTTGTCGCTCTGCCGGGCACACGCCGATTTTTACGGCGTTGTACTTGGGTTCCGGGCGTTTATGCCGGCGATTCAATTCTCCAATCGTCATACCGGTTTGTTCGTATACCTCCAGCGCACGAATTACACGCTTGAGGTTATTCGGATGCAATCGCTGCGCGCTTTCCGGGTCCACCTTCGCTAAAAGCGCATGCACTGTCAAATTCCCTTGTGTGTCCGCAATATGCTGATATTTTTTCCGCACGGACAAATCGGTTTCATCGCCGGAAAACGTACTGCATTCAATCAGCGCATCCATATACAAGCCGGTTCCGCCCACAATAAGTGGTATCATGCCGCGAGAAAGGATATCCTGTGCGGCTGCATCGGCTAATTCCACATAGCGCGCAACAGAAAAAGGCTCGTTCGGTTCGCAAATATCCAGCAGATGATGCGGAATCCCCTGCTGCTCAGCCACCGTTGGCTTTGCGGTTCCAATATCCATACCACGATAAATCTGCATGGAATCCGCCGAGATAATCTCCGTATGCAGTTGTTTTGCCAACGCAACCGACAAAGCGGTTTTCCCGCTGGCAGTCGGTCCGCAAATGCAAATCAAACGGTTTTGCATGCTGTACTCCTCATTGATTCACTCGCTTAAACATTTTATCCAGCTCATATTTGGTCAACCGGACGGTCGTCGGTCTGCCATGCGGACAGGACCGCACATCCCCATCGGCCAATACACGATTACACAAATCCTGCAATTCCGTCAGTGTGGATGCCTTACCAGCCTTGATTGCCGCTTTGCACGCAACCGTATGAATCAAATCATCCAGCCGGTCAGGAATCGCTGTGCGGCTGTTCATCAGCTTTTCCGCTAACTCCCCAATCACACCTGCAATATCCGCGCAATCCAGATAAGCCGGGGCGCTGCGCACTGCAAAGCTGTTTTCCCCAAAAATATCAATAGCAAACCCAGCCTTGCGAACTTCCTCCAAACCGGACTGAATAGCAGCCGCTTCCTCGCCCGTCAATTCAACAATCACAGGCGTCAGCAATTCCTGCTGGGGCATTTCCGTCTCCTGTCTCAGCTTGTTGAACAGCAAACGCTCATGTGCTGCGTGCTTATCAATCAGCAATAAGCCATCTTGGTCTTCTGCGATGAGATAGGTCTGGAAACACTCCCCGATGACGCGCGCGCCGCGGTCAAGCGGTTCCAACATCTCTGGCGCGCGTGATTCCGTAACCATTGCCGTCTGAGCAGCCGGAGCGGGAGACGTTTTCTCCGAAACGGTCTGCCGCTTTTCACGCAGCGATGTGTCCAAAGAAGGATGGTATTCCGCGCTGCTGCGATCTTCCTGGATAATGCGCGGCGCTGCGGCATAGGTACCCGAAAAAGACGGCTTTTTCGCGCGCGGCGGCACAGCGACAAAAAAATCTTCTAACGCAGGTGCCTCTATCGGCTTGCCGGATGAAGGAAGTGATGCCACAGGTTTGGAAACCGCAAAACGCTGCTGCGTATCAGCTGGAGTAGCGTTCTTGGGCTTTTCTCCAGTCGGTTTCTTTTCCTGATGCGTCAAACGGGGCATGTTGTCATTGGCTGCAATCGCGTTTTTGCAGGCAGCGTAAACCGCCTCAAATATCGGCTTATCTTGTGAGAATTTGACTTCGGTCTTGGCCGGATGCACATTGACATCTACCGCAGCAAGCGGCAGTTCCAGAAATACCGCGCCGGATGGATACTTGCCGGTAATCATCGCATTGCGATATGCCTCCTCCAGCGCCGCCTGCATCAACCGGCTTTTTACATATCGTCCGTTGACAAAAAAATGCTGCATAGAGCGGTTGGGCCTACCGGCATGCGGCTTGACGATATATCCATAAACCGTCATCCCGTTGCGCTCGGATTGCGGGACCTCAATCATATTAGCGGTCATCTCTTTGCCGAACACAGCAAAGACTGGCGCTATCAGTTTTCCCTTGCCATCTGTTGAAAACACCTGCTTACCATCACGAATCAGGCAAAAAGCAATCTCCGGATGGGATAGCGCAGCATGCTGCACCACACCAAGGATATAGCCCGCTTCGGTAAAATCCTTTTTCAAAAACTTCATACGAGCCGGCGTATTATAAAACAAATCACGCACCACAATTGTTGTCCCCTCCGGACAGCCAGCCTCTTCCTGTGTCTGGATTTCACCGGCTTCCAGATGCAGATGCACGCCTGCAATGGCGCCTTTTTGGCGGGTGAACAAGTCGATACGGGTAACCGAGGAAATGGCCGCCAGCGCTTCCCCACGAAAGCCCAGCGTGCCAATGGCAGTCAAATCCGCCTCCGTACGGAGCTTGCTGGTTGCGTGACGGCGAAACGCTATCGGCGCGTCCTCCGCCGACATACCGCACCCATTATCTGCAATGCGCAGATAGCTGATGCCGCCGTTCTCGATTTCAACGGTGATGCGCGTAGAACCGGCGTCAATTGCATTTTCAATCAACTCTTTTGCAACCGAGGCCGGCCGTTCTACCACTTCCCCGGCCGCAATCAAATCCGCAAGATGCGAAGATAATTCATGGATAATTGCCATTTTGCTTTCCTTTCCATTAGGAATCTTCAATAAAGTGCATGACCGCATTCCGGGCAGCGGCGTGTGCCGATTCGGCACTTTTTCCCGCATTGCGGACAGGCAACCATCCCACCTTGCGGTTGCTTGTCCTCTTCTGTTGGCCGGAACAGCTCAATCCGCCCACATTGCGGACAAGTCATAATCAGCACATCCAAACCGCCTGCGACCAAATTGGGCAAATCCCCCAGCAGTCAATCCGTCCGGCCCAGTTGGATTGTATCACAAGTAATACGCTCCAGCGGCACACCGCATTGCAAACATTTGCGTTCTTTCATGATACCGTCTGCCTTTCCCTGATTGCTCAAAGTAATTTCTTCAGTTCGTACAAAGCGTTGAGCGCTTCAATCGGCGTCATGGTATCCACCTGAAGTGCGCGCAGCCGTTGCGCCACGGCGCTATCCGCCAATGTCTCCATGGTGACCTGCGACGTTTCCTCATCGGCCACTTCATGTAATTCCGGTTTGGGCATGGTCGCCTCCAAGTCAGCCAGCACTGCTTTTGCCCGTTTGATTACCGCGTTCGGAATACCCGCCAGCTTGGCAACCTCGATGCCATAGCTGTCATCCGCACCACCGCGCACAATCTTACGCAAAAAGGTGATATCATCTCCACGCTTCTTGACTGCAATGTTATAATTTTTCACACCCTTTACCATTTCTTCCAATACGGTCAGTTCGTGATAATGGGTAGCAAACAAGGCACGCGCGCCTACTTTGCGCTTATCCGCCACGTATTCAATCACCGCACGTGCAATCGACATGCCGTCATAGGTGGAGGTGCCTCGTCCAATCTCGTCTAAAATCAGCAGGCTGGATTTGGTTGCGTGCTTGAGGATATCGGCAACCTCACTCATCTCAACCATAAACGTGGACTGGCCGCTTGCCAAATCATCAGAAGCGCCCACACGGGTGAACACACGGTCGGCAACCCCGATATGCGCGGAAGACGCGGGTACGAAAGAGCCAATCTGCGCCATGATGGTGATAAGCGCCACCTGCCGCATATAAGTAGACTTGCCCGCCATATTGGGGCCGGTGATAATCGCCACGCGGTTTTCGCCGCCATCTAATACCGTGTCATTGGGAATAAACAGGCTGTCTGCCAGCATTTTTTCCACCACCGGATGGCGGCCATCGTGAATCTCGATGCGGTCGGAAAAATCCACGACCGGACAGGTATAGTTGCTATCACATGCCACCTCTGCCAGCGCGCACAGCACATCGAGCGTTGCAACCGCCTGCGCGGTTTTCTGTACGCGATGCACCTGCTCGGCAATCTGTTCGCGCACCGCAACAAACACATCATATTCCAGCGATGTTAACCGCTCCTGCGCACCCAAAACCGTGCTCTCCAGCTGCTTCAGTTCCTCTGTGATGTAGCGCTCTCCATTTGCAAGCGTCTGCTTGCGGATATAGTAGTCGGGAACCGCATCAACATTGGACTTGCTGACCTCGATATAATAGCCAAACACACGGTTATAACCGATTTTCAGCTTACTGATTCCGGTTTTTTCACGTTCAGTCTGCTCAATGGCAGCGATTTTTCCTTTTCCACCGGATGCCAAATCGCGCAAATAGTCAATTTCCTCATTATAGCCGGCACGAATCAGGCCGCCTTCGCGCAGCAATATGGGCGGCTCATCCACAATGGACAGTTCGACCAGCGCATGAATATCCTCCAGCAAATCCATGTTATTGGTAATTTCCCGCAGCATCGGCTGAGAAAACTGCGCCACTTGCTCCCGGATTTCCGGCAGACAGGCAATTGCCGAGGAAAGTGCACGCAAGTCGCGGCAGTTTGCCGTGCCATAGGTGATGCGCCCAATCAAGCGCTCCATATCAAACACCTTTTTCAAAGCGTCGGATAATGCGGTGCGTGCAATCACATCATCGCATAGCGTACCGACCGCCTGCTGACGGCGCACGATATGCAGCGGATTATACAGTGGCTTTTCCAGCCACTGTCGAATGAGACGTGAACCCATGGCGGTTTTCGTGCGGTCAAGCACCCAAAGAAGCGTTCCTTTTTTCTCCTTGGTGCGCATGGTTTCGCACAATTCCAGATTGCGGCGCGCAATCAAATCCAACTCCATGTACTGCCCTTGATGATAAACCTGTAGATGATTGAGTGCGGCAAGGCTCGCCTGCTGTGTTTGCTCCAGATAGTCCAGCAGACCGCCCAGACATTGTATGGTCTGCGGCAAATCTGTAAGACCTGCCGCGTCAAAATCCTCAACATGAAAGTGCGAACGAATATGTTCCGCTGCACGCTGCGTATCAAAGCTTTCCTCCGGCATCGGCTCAACCAGTGCTTCCAGCCGCTCTTTCAAAAAAGTCAGAAAAGCATCCGCGGATGCAGCAGTACCACCTACCAACACTTCCCGCGGCCCAAACCGGCCCAGCTCACTGGCAATATCCTGCCAGCTATCAGAGCCGGTGGCCCAAAGCTCACCGGTGGTGATGTCGGCAAAACACACACCGATGCCGCCTTGCTCCGCGTACACGCAGCCGAGAAAGTTGTTGCGCTCTTCTTCCAGCATCGAGGCCTCCACGACCGTACCGGGCGTAACACGGCGAACGATTTCGCGTTTCACCAACCCTTTGGCAAGCTTTGGGTCCTCGACCTGCTCACAGATGGCAATTTTGTAGCCTTTTCGAACCAGCTTTGCGATATACCCCTCCGCGCTGTGGTACGGCACGCCGCACATGGGCGCGCGTTCCTCCTGCCCACAGTCACGGCCGGTCAGCGTCAGCTCCAGTTCACGGGAAACGAGCTTGGCATCGTCAAAAAACATTTCGTAGAAATCGCCCAGACGATAGAACAGAATATAATCTTTATTTTTGTTTTTGATTTCAAAATACTGTTTCATCATGGGCGTGACTTCTGCCATTTTTTCAACCTCTCTCTATATTTTCTGTGCAAATAGGCAGCGCAGACTGGTCTTTTCGATTTTGGCCTCCACAAAAGAGCCGATTTGGATATCCGTACCGCGCACACATACCAGCAGGTTGCCCTCTGTACGTGCAGTGAAAGGATACTCCGGCCCTTTCGCTGTACCGTCTACCAGCAGGCGCAGGGTTTTCCCTTGATAAGCCGCCTGCCGCTCCGCCACGATGGCATCCTGCGTTTTGAGCAAGCGTTCAAAGCGCTGCTGCTTTTCTTGCGGTGTCGCATTATCCTCGTAAGATGCTGCGGGCGTTCCGCTGCGCGGCGAATACAAAAAAGTAAACAGCAAATCGAAGCGCACATCCTCTACTAACCGGAGCGTCTGCTCGAAATCCTCTTCGGTTTCTCCCGGAAAGCCAACGATAATATCGCTCGACAGCGTGATATTCGGCATTTTTGCGCGCGCATCCGCGATTAAGGCTTTATATTCCTCCGCTGTGTACCGACGGTTCATCCGCCGCAAAATCTCATCGCTGCCGGATTGAAACGGCAGATGCAGCTGCTTTGCCACCTTATCACATTCCGCCATTGCATCAAACAGGCGAGGCGAAGCATCCTTCGGATGGCTGGTCATGAACCGCAGCCAGAAATCTCCCGGTACAGCATTCAACCGCCGCAGCAGGTCGGCAAAGTCAATATCCAACCCCAAATCCTTGCCGTAGGAATTGACATTCTGTCCCAAAAGCGTAATTTCCTTATATCCTGCCGCGACCAGCTCACGCAGTTCCTTTTCAATTTCCTCCGGACGGCGGCTGCGTTCGCGTCCCCTCACATAGGGCACGATACAATACGTGCAAAAATTATTGCAGCCATACATAATAGACAGCCACGCCTTCGGTCCTTGTGCGCGCAAAACCGGCAAGCCCTCGGCGATATCGTCCTCGCCGCCGATGTCAAATACACGCTTTTTCTCGGTGAGGACGCGATACAGCAACGATGGAAAACGCCAAAGTGCATGCGTGCCAAACAGCAGGCTGACCTGCGGATAACTTTTTTTAATTTTCTCAACGTTTTTTTCCTGCTGGGCCATACAGCCGCACAGCGCAATCACTATATCGGGGCGCTGTTTTTTGAGATGACTGAGTGCACCGATATTGCCAAAGGCGCGGTCTTCCGCATGCTCACGCACGGCGCAGGTATTGTACAGAATAAAATCTGCGTCCTCCGGCCGGTCGGTCATACTGTATCCCATTTCGTGCAGCATGCCGCGGATACGTTCGGTATCTGCTTCGTTCTGCTGGCAACCAAATGTATGCGTATAGGCACGCAGTTGTTTGCCACCAATCAAGGCGGAAACCGCGTCAATATAGGTGAACTGATTTTGCAGTTGTTCTTCGGAAACGGTAACAGGTGATGGCATTGTGTGCCTCCTCTTATCGGAATGGAATGCCGTCTGCAGTAAACACATTCAGACGGTGATACGCGCAGAACGGAATCTCGAACTGCGGTAGATATTGCCGGATAGCGCGGGTCAGGTATTCCGGACTCATATTATTGTTTCCGGCAGCGGTGGTCACAACCGCCGTAACCTCCCCCTCCTGCTCCGAGAAGGTCAAATCGCGCATCAGTTCCTTCATGTTAACGGTCTTTTCGCCGCGCTTGCTGCGTTTTACAATCTCGACCTTCTGCCGCCCGAATAATTCACGCACTGCGGGCAGGAAGCCGGACGGCACGCTGTCCTCAAATCCCCAGGTAATGCGGTATTGCGACCATGCAATCGCGCCGACCTTCATGCCGCCATCCTCCAGCGGATAAATTTCAATCGCACGCAGTCCTTCCGGAAAAACATCATTGAGCGCTTCAACCGCGTTTTCCGGAACCGTCTCTACAATGATGTTGAAATCCAGAAATTCGCATTCACCGGAGTATCCGGTTGAAAGCGGCAACGCCACAGATACATAGGCATGCTGATTAAAGCCTTCGGTAAACCAAAGCGGCATCTGGCACCGGGCCATCGCGCGCTGCATCGTATGCATCAAATCCAGATGGGAAATATACTTGGCTCTCCCCTCTTTGGCAAATTTCATGCGTGCTTTAAACATGGCATTTGCCTCCTTCCAGCAGGGAATTGGCACCGCAGCCTGCACATTGCTGCATGCAATCGGGCGTGACAATCGCTTCACGCGAGCGCTCCCATTCGCGCTTCAAATGCTCCTTGCGCGTGCCGCAGCCAATGTGATCCCACGGGAATACCTCGTCCAGCGGGCGCTGGCGCGAAGCATAGAATGCAGGATCGAGGCCGCAGTCGGCGAAGGCCTGCATCCACTTATCATAATCAAAGCACTGGTCCCAGCCGTCCATCTTGCAGCCGCGCTGCCAAGCCAGATAAATGGCTGCGCCCTGCCGGCGGTCGCCGCGGGCAATCACACCTTCCAGCACAGAGGTTTTGGCATCATGCCAGTTGTATGTGACATTGCGTGTGCGCATGATTTCCTTCATGTGCGCCTGCTTTTCGACGAACTGCCCGAGCGTATCCTGCGCATCCCACTGGAATGGCGTTTGCGGCTTGGGCACAAAACATGAAGCCGACGCCGTAATACGCACACCGCGTGCACGGTTGTTGGTGTTCATGCGCCAGCAATAGGCCACTTTTTTGCAAATCTCCGCAATACCGTCTAAGTCCTCCGTGGTTTCAGTTGGCAGGCCGATCATAAAATACAGCTTTACATTGTTCCAGCCGCCTTGAAACGCAATTTCGCAAGCGTGGAGGACATCCTCCTCACGAATATTCTTGTTGATAACGTCACGCAAGCGCTGCGTACCGGCCTCACAAGCGAAGGTCAGACCGCTCTTGCGCGTTTTCTGCACGCGCTGCATCAATTCTGCACTGAAACTATCTGCACGCAGACTGGGCAGCGAAAGACTGATGTGCCGTGGCTCACAATAATCGAGCATGCACTCGGTCAAACCGGACAAATCCCCGTAATCACTGGTAGACAAAGAAGAAAGCGAAATTTCCTCATAGCCGGAGTTTTTGAGCACCGCCTCTGCCTGCCGCAGCAGGGTCTCCTTGGACTTGGTGCGCAGCGGACGGTAAGTGTGCCCGGCCTGACAAAAACGGCAGCCGCGTGGACAACCGCGGAACAACTCAATCATCGCACGGTCAAACACAATATCCGTGGACGGAACAACAAAGGATTCCGGATAATACATGGCATCCAGATCCTTGACGATACGTTTTTGCACCACCGCAGGTGCGCCATGCGTTGGTGTAACATGAGCAATTGTGCCATCCTCATGATAGCTGACCTCATAAAGCGACGGCACATACATGCCCTCAACCTGTGCAGCGGCAATCAAGAATTGCTGTTTGCTCCAGTTTTCGCGCTTGGCTTGACGATACAAATCGGTAAACTCCAACATGATTTCTTCGCCATCACCAATCATGAACAAATCAACGAAGTCCGCAAGAGGCTCCGGATTATATGCGCAGGGACCGCCGCAAGCTACCATGTGCTTAAGCTCTGTGCGATCTTTTGCCAGCACCGGCACGCCGCCAAGATCAAGCATATTCAAAATATTTGTAAATGATAGTTCATATTGCAAAGTAAATGCAATAATATCAAATTCATAAAGCGGGTCGCCGCTTTCCAATCCATACAATGGAATGCCTGCAGTGCGCATTTCAGCTTCCATGTCAATCCACGGCGCACACACGCGCTCACACCAAATCCCCTTCTGGTCGTTCAGCAAACCATACAAAATACGGGAACCAAGGTGTGACATCGCAACTTCATAGGTATCCGGGAAACAGAAGGCAAAGCGCAAATCAACTTCAGCCTTATTTTTTGTCACCGATCCCCATTCTCCGCCAACGTAGCGCGCCGGCTTCTGAACACGGGATAGAATTGCTTCCATTTTCTTATGCAAGTCGTTTTCCTCCAAAACAAAATACGAATTTATTATAGCATAAAAGATGCAGAAAGGCCATACCGACTTACGTCAGCATGACCCCTCTTATCTCTACTTAATGCCTAATATGCGGGCAGCATTTAAAACAGTCAGCACCGTGAGCAGAACATCCGCAGCCACAGCCTGCCACATATAAGCTACGCCCACCAGTGTCAACAACGCCAACAGAATTTTCACCAGAATGACAACCACCATATTTTGCAGCGCAATGCTGTGCGTTCTGCGGCAAATGCGCAACGTATCGCTGAGCCTTGTCAAATCATTGCTCATCACCAGAACATTGGTTGCCGACGCCGACTGCTGGGAACCGGCAACGCCCATAGCAATACCTACATCTGCCATTTTGAGTTCTTCGATATCGTTAACGCCATCGCCAACATAAGCCGCCGTGCCATCCGTTGGAATGGTCCGCATGAGAAACTCCATTTTGGAGGCTTTTTCCTCCGGCTGCAATCCAAAGTGCATGGTATCAATTCCAATTGCCTCTGCCGCCTGATGTGTAGGCAGCTCTGTGTCACCGGTTAAAATCACTGTGCGCAGAACGCCTTGGTTCTTCAGTTCCTTAATCGCATCAGCTGCTTCCCGACGAACCGTATCCTCCAGAACGATTGCACCGGCATAATCCCCTTCATAGGCAATATAAACCACCGTACCCGGAATATCCGGGACGCCTTTGACGCCACGGGAAACCATCAGTCTGCGATTGCCGGCAAGCAGATTCCGGTTGCCAATTCTGGCCCGCACGCCGCGACCGGGAAACTCCTCAAATTCGCTGATTTTCTGCGGCACACTGGGATATGCCGCCACAACCGCGCGCGCCACCGGATGCTGTGAGAACTGCTCCGCAGCGGCAGCCAATGCCAGACAGCTTTCCTGATTAAAATCTTGTGTGCCGTGGATTTCCTTGACGCGCAGATTGCCTTCTGTCAGAGTTCCGGTTTTATCAAACACCACCATGCGCAGCTCTGCCATTTTTTCAATCGCTTCACTGCCTTTGACATGAACTCCTTTTTGCGTCAACCGGCCGCCGCCGCACAGAAAACATAGCGGAACCGAAACAACCAATGCAGTCGGGCAGCAGACCACCAAAATCGTCAGCGCACGGTAAATCCAATTGGGCATAGAAGTGCCAGAATTGAACAACGGCGGAAGAATGGATAACAGCACCGCCAGTACAATAATCACCGGAATGATTCGTGCTGCGCCATGCACCACGCTGTCTTCCAACGCAGCCCTGCGCTCTTTGCCCTCTTCCTGTACACGCATGATTTGATTGACCGCACAATCCTCAAAGCGCGCCACAGCCCGCAGCAGCAGGAGTGACCCATTGTATGAGCTTCCCGCCAACACCTTTACATTTTTTGCAACCTGCACCGGCTCGCTTTCGCCTGTCAACACCGTATCATCTACCGTGCCTTCTCCGCGCAGCACGATACCGTCAATCGGTATCCGCTCACCCGATCTGACCAGCACAAAGTCTCCTACTCTAATTTCGCTGGGAGAAACCTGTCGTTCCTCCCCCTGCATATTGACCACCGACGCACGATCTGGAATAAAATCGGTTTGCTGCGTCAGAGACTTATGTGTGGATGCCAAAACCAGATCGCTGACAATTTTCCCCACGCCATGCAAAATCAATACTGCACTGGCTTCCGGACGGTTCCCCAAAAGGAAGGCACCTAAAGATGCAATGAAGATCAATAAATATTCGTCGAAATATTTGCCGTGGGTAAAATGATACGCTACTTTTGCGAGAATTGGCAAAACCGTAATCAAATATGCAATGAGATAGAATATGAACCCAGCGCCAGTTTGCCGCAGAAATACACCAAAAATCAGAAAGATTGCGGCAACAGCCAAACGGATCAGCGTAAAACGCATATCCATCGGTGTCATCGCCTGATACGGAACCTCCGTTCCGGATGCACCACGTTTCGCATTTTCACGACGCAGACGTGTTTGCTCACGACGCCGCATCCGCGCATGATATTGTGCGCGTTCCATCAGCGTCATTCCCTCTGTTTCGTTTTTACCGCTCGGCGCAACCGTTAAAGCAGTTTCGGTAACAGGAGGAATCTCCGCATCCTCTGCTGCATCTTCCTCTTCTGCCTCCTGCCCCTCGTCTTCTGTCGGTTCGCTGTCTGCATCCGCAGTGACAGTCTCCGGCTCATCTGCCTCCTCGGTCGTCTCGACCGGGTTTTGTGCCTGCTCGTCCACTTGCGCATCCGAAACAGCCTGCTCGATATCTGCCGTTTGTTCCACTGTCTGCTGCACATCCAACTGCGCATCATCAACAGCATCCACCTCATGCGCAATCTGCTCAGCGTTGATTTTCTCGCTTTCCAACCCAGCTAAGAGATCATTGAGCAATTCGGTGGGAGAAGGCAACTCGTCCTCCTGTCTCGGAGCCGAAGAATGCACGTTATCCGACTCGGGCGAAACGCCATTCTGTCCGATTTGTTGTTCATCTTCCGATTGCCCCGTAAGACGGTTTTTGTTATCACTCATTCATCTATCCCTCCTGCACATGTGCGATACCTTGAGCCAAAATCACTTGAATATGATCATCGCAAAGCGCATAATACACTGTTTTACCGTTTTTTCGGCTTTTCACCAGACGGGCCTGTTTCAAAAAACGAAGTTGATGGGAGATTGCAGATTGGCTCATTCCCAACAAAGAAGCAATGTCACAAACGCACAGTTCTTCTGCCACCAGCGCAGTTAAAATGCGCAGTCGCGTTTTATCGGAAAAAGCCTTAAAGAAATCCGAAGCTGCAGAGGTGATTTCTTCACTTGGCATGGCAACACGCGCAAGCGCAACAGCATCCGTATGGATCACATGTTCTTCACAGCATTCGACCTCTTCACTCAGACGCACAGCAGCCAATCAGATCCCTCCCGCAAACATAATTATCTATTAAATAATAGTATCATCGAAATACTATCCTGTCAAGAATTCCTCAGAATCCGCAGCGTAACTGCGGCAATACAGTAAAAAACGGACTGCCCATCCGGACAGTCCGTCGTCAATTGTTCATTACTGATGCAGCACCACCATGTGCGGATATGCAATATCAATACCGTTTTGTTCGTATAGCTTTTTGATGTTTTCCAGCACCGCACATTTCAGACCGAACGCTGTACTGTTGTCTTTGGCCCAAAGCGAGGCGCGCAGTGTCACGGCGGAATCCGCCAACTCTAGCACCACCACCTGCACCGGCGGCACTCCTGCCGTCTTTTGTTCCGGTGTGCGCACATCCATAAAATCAGGCTGACGCAGGATTTCTTCCGACAGCAGCTTTTTTGCAAGATCGATATCCGATTCATAGGTCACGCCGATTTGCATGAATACACACACCTTACTATCGGCATAATCAGCGTTTTCGATGATTGAGCTGTTCATCTTACTGTTCGGAATAATTACACGTTTGTTCTCCCAAGTACGAATAGCAGTGTGATGCAATGTGATTTCCTCAATTACGCCGGAAATATCATTATCAATATACCGCACGACATCACCCATCCGAAAAGGCTTGAACGCAAGAATCATCATACCGCTGACCACACTGCCCAGCGCTTCCTGCGCGGCCAGACCGGCTACCACCGCAATAACGCCACCGGCAGTCAACAGCGTCCGTACCGCACTTGACAGAAGCGGGATACTATATACCACAACCATAACGCCTGCAAAATAGACCGCAGCCACCGCAATATATCTTGCAAATGCCAGCACAGTCGCCGCACCGCTATTGCTTTTCCGGTGACGGTCGACCAAACGGCGCATAATGCGATTTACCAGCTTAGCCAGCAAAAACGTAATCGCCAACACCAGCACTGCAAAAATCACAGAGCCTATAAACGAACCTACCTGAGTTTGCAAAAAGGGTTGCAGCAAATCAAGCATGCGCTATCTCCTTCCGTATCATCCATATCCCGCCGGTATACGACCGCTGTTTAGTAGGCGATGCCCCAAACCACCATTTTGTGGGCAGGCTTGCCGCATACCGGACAAACATCGGAGATATGCTCCTGCTCAAACGGCATACAGCGGCTGGGCATTCCGGTTTCTTCCTTCACCTTTTCCTCGCATGCCAAATCGCCGCACCACATCGACTTGACAAATCCAATATGGTTTTTGACGATGTCCTTCATTTCATCCAGACTCTTCGCCGTATAGGTATGCTCCTCACGGTTTTTCAGTGCCTTTTCAAACAGCGCGTTCTGGATTTCCTCCAACAGTGCAGGCACGGTTGACGCGAGCTCCTCAAACTTGACGACCGTCTTTTCCCGGCTATCACGGCGCACCAGCACACATTGTCCCTGCTCAATATCGCGCGGGCCGACCTCAAGACGCAGCGGCACACCCTTCATCTCATACTCGGCAAACTTCCAGCCGGGGCTGTTGTCCGATACATCAATCTTGGCGCGCACACCGGCTGCCTTGACGATATCCAGCAACTCCTGTGCCTTTTCGGTCACGCCGGGCTTATGCGCCGCAACCGGAATGACGACCAACTGGGTCGGCGCGATGCGCGGCGGCAGCACAAGGCCCTCGTTGTCGCCGTGCGTCATAATAATCGCACCAATCAGGCGGGTGGACACGCCCCACGAGGTCTGCTCCATATACTGTAGGGTGTTATTCTTGTCGGTATATTGCATGTTGAACGCCTTGGCAAAACCGTTGCCGAAGTAGTGGCTCGTGCCGGACTGCAGCGCCTTGCCATCGTGCATCATGGCCTCAATGGTATAGGTCTTTTCCGCACCCGCAAAGCGTTCCTTCTCAGTTTTTTCGCCCTTAAGGACCGGAATCGCCAAATATTCTTCGCAGAACTTGGCATAGATGTTCAGCATGCGCAGCGTTTCTTCCATCGCCTCCTCAGCGGTGGCATGCACCGTATGACCCTCCTGCCACCAGAACTCACGGCTGCGCAGGAACGGGCGGGTGGTCTTTTCCCAACGCACAACCGAACACCACTGATTATACAGCTTGGGCAAATCGCGCCAGGAACGGACGATTTTGGCATAATGCTCGCAGAACAGTGTCTCCGAGGTGGGGCGTACGCACAAACGCTCTTCCAGCTTTTCCGAACCGCCATAGGTCACCCATGCGCACTCCGGCGCAAAGCCTTCCACATGGTCCGCTTCCTTTTGCAGCAGGCTTTCCGGAATAAAAATCGGCATGGCAACATTTTCGTGTCCGGTTTCCTTAAACATGCCGTCCAGCGTTTTCTGGATGTTCTCCCAAATTGCCTGTGCATACGGACGCATGATAACGCAGCCCTTGACCGAGGAATAATCAATCATCTCGGCCTTCTTGACAATATCGGTGTACCACTGCGCAAAATCCACGTCCATGGACGTAATTTCGCTGACCAGCTTTTTCTTGTCTGCCATATTGTATTTCTCACCTTTTCCATTTATTTTTCATAAAATACTAATAGATTCTGTATCAGAAAGGGGTTATCCCCAATGAATTATTCCCAGTCCTTTTTTGTTAAACCCGCGGCAAACGAAATGGTCAACACCACTGTGCCGCTGACGCCTGACGCCCGGCCTGCCTTGACCGGAACCACCATCGGACAGGATGGCAAACCAGCGGCCGGAGCTTTAATCACCATTTACCGTGCCGATACACCCGACACGCCGATTATTGCAACCTATACCGATGAACTCGGACGCTTTGCAATCGGCCCGCTGGAACCCGGACAATTATACCATGTGCGCGTATTCAAGCAATCCGGCAATGTTCGCACACTGGAGCAAAGCGATTAAAGCCCTAAGGCATCCAGCCGCGCTTGCTCCACTTCCATGGCATCATCGCCCCACATATAGAAGATATCGTCGGTCGCATCGGTCACAGTGACCTTGCCATTATCCAGCACACAGGTAAACCGCCCCATTTTTCGCGGCTCGGTTGGCTTGAGCGTGGTAAATTGCACACGACCGTCCGCCAACAGGTTCACCTGATCCAACAGCAAACTTTCCTCCGGCAGTTCAGGTAGCAGCGGCTCAGCTGTGCCGTCCGGCAGAATACGCATCAGCGTATCTCCTGTGCGCATCATGATTGCAGCCTCCGAATATGACACAAAACGGTTGCGGTCGTGGGTGACAATGATAAAGCTACCGTCTGAAGGATTGCGCGTGTAGTCATAAGTCGGCAAGTCAGTGAGCTGCGTCAGCATGCCATCCTGCTCCTGATACAATCCCGCGCTTCCCCAAAGGTATACGTCGTTATATGTTTTCAGCGAAGGCGCAAAAACAATGCGTGCATCGTCCTCCGGCATCGGATAGGCCAAATTGCTATTGGGTACTGTGACAGAATCAATTGGCTCACCGTCCGCTGTCCATGTGCAGATTTCAGTCCGTTCGGCCGTAACCGACTCGGTCACCAACACACCGTTTGACCTTTCCGTAAACACCTGCCCGTGAATGTCCATTTGCCGGGCACCATCCTCAGTCAGCAACCAACCTTGTGTCTCACCCAGCAAAAGTTGTCCGCCTGTCCATGGTCGGAGCCCCCATTCGCCTTCCAATGTGATATCAGTCAACTGCACCGCGTTGTCCCGTATCTTCAAAACAGTCGTCTTTTCTGGTTGATTTTCCGACCGTACACTGATGTAAAAATAATCCGTGCTGCCAACCCGGCACAAATCGTAATAATCCCCATCTCTGCCACAGGTATCCATCGGAACCAGCTTCATCGGATCCATTTCGAGCCGGTACAGTGTTTTTTCCTCATCGTATCCGCCAACCACTGCATAAACCGGCGGCTCATCATCGTTCGGGATGCGCAGACTAACATAAGCGCCTGTTTTCACCGATTCCATCGTGACGCCTGCCATGATGTAACGCACCTCGGAATCGACACCCTCGCCTGAACACTGATAATTAAACGGCAACACATTCCGCGCTGCGTTTTTCAACTGGTCTACAGTAAAAACGCCCTTGTCAATCAGCACCTGTGCAACCGATTTTGCTTCCTCATTGCCGCCCTTTTGATAGTCCTCACTGAGCAGCCGTACCGATAGCGAAACCGCATCACCACGAACAAAACCTGCCGCGTCGCAGCGTTCTTCCTCGTTCTCTCCATATCGGAATAACCAAGAATAGTAATCATAATCGGTTGAAGCGCGCGCCAGAAACGTGCAATATTGACCACAGGTGACGTTTTGTTCCGCGCCATAGGTCGTGGCGGTAGTTCCTTTTGTCAGTCCGCTTGCATACAGCCAACCAACATATTTATCCGCCCACTGTGGCACATCGGTGAACGGATGCGTCCAATTCCCGGCCAGCGCCTGCTGCTCTGCGCCAAGCAGGCGCGTGAGCATCGCAGCAGCTTCGGCGCGCGTCATGGGCTTATCCAGCTCAAAACCTTTCTCCGTTCCGCGGAACAGGCCGAGGTCGCACAGCATCTGCGCCTGCGCTTCCGTATCTCCCGGATAGCCGTTATCAATCGTGCCGACGTTTGCCGCTTCGGCGGCAAACGTCAGTAAGAGGCAAATGAAACAAACACAAACCAGCTTTTTCATATACCAAGATCCCCTTTCGGTATATCGGCGGTTAGACAGGCGTATCTGCAATTGTGAATGAATGGGTGTTATCTCAGTTTTTCTTTCACTTCGTAGCTCATCTTTTCAATAAACTCGGACAACTCCATCGGCGTGGTCTCGCCGGTCTTGCGCTCACGCACAGAGATAATGCCCTTTTCCTCGTCCTTGTCGCCAATAACGACCATATACGGCACCTTGTGTACCTGTGCCTCACGGATCTTGTAGCCAATTTTCTCGTTGCGGTCATCCATCGTCACGCGGAAGCCTGCCGCGGTCAGCTGACGCACAACCTCCTGCGAGCACGGGATATTACGGTCGGTCATCGGCATGACGCGTACCTGCTCCGGTGCAAGCCAAGTCGGGAACGCACCGGCAAAGTGCTCGGTGATAACGCCGATGAAGCGCTCAATCGAGCCGAGCACGACGCGATGGATCATAATCGGGCGGTGCTTCTCTCCATCCGCACCGATGTATTCCAGCTCAAACCGCTCCGGCAGCTGGGAGTCCAGCTGAATCGTGCCGCACTGCCAGGTACGGCCGAGCGAGTCGGCCAGATGGAAGTCCAGTTTCGGGCCGTAGAACGCGCCGTCACCTTCGTTGACCGTGTAATCCTTGCCCATCTCGGTAATGGCTTCTTTGAGGATATCCTGATTGTGCTCCCACTGCTCAACCGTACCGATATGATCCTCCGGCATGGTGGACAGCTCGATCTTGTAGGTCAGGCCAAAGACCGAGTATACCTCATCAAACAGCTTGACAACATTCTTGATCTCGTCCTTCATCTGCTCGGGGGTCATAAAGATATGCGCGTCATCCTGCGTGAAGCAGCGCACACGGAACAGGCCGTGCAGCGCGCCGGACAATTCGTGGCGATGCACCAGACCCAGCTCGCCCACACGCAGCGGCAGTTCACGATAAGAGTGCGGCTGAGACTTATAGACAAGCATACCGCCCGGGCAGTTCATCGGCTTAATGGCGAAATCCTCATCGTCAATGACCGTGGTGTACATATTGTTCTTGTAATGGTCCCAGTGGCCGGAGCGTTCCCACAGCTTGCGGCTGAGGATAACAGGCGTAGAAACCTCGACATAGCCATAGCGCTTGTGCACCTCACGCCAGTAGTCAATCAGCGTGTTCTTGAGCGTCATGCCATTCGGCAGGAAGAAGGGGAAGCCCGGGCCTTCCTCAGTCAGCATGAACAGGCCAAGCTCCTTGCCGAGGCGGCGATGGTCGCGCTTTTTGGCTTCCTCCAGCATATTCAAATAAGCGTCCAGTTCGTCCTTCTTCGGGAAAGCCGTACCATAAATACGCTGAAGCATCTTGTTCTTGCTGTCGCCACGCCAATACGCGCCGGTGACGTTCATCAGCTTGATGCCATTGCCCTTGACGCGGCCGGTCGAATCCAGATGCGGACCAGCGCACAGGTCGGTAAACTCGCCCTGCTTATAGAACGAAATCGTCGCATCCTCCGGCAAATCATCAATGAGCTGCACCTTGTACGGCTCGTCCTTGTCTTCCATCAGCTTGCGGGCGTCTGCACGCGGCAGCTCAAAGCGCTCGAGCGGCAACTTTTCCTTGCAAATCTTCTTCATTTCGGCTTCGAGCGCATCCAGATTCTCCTGTGTGAAAGAGAACGGTGCATCAAAGTCATAATAAAAGCCGTTTTCAATTGACGGACCAATGGCGAGCTTTACTTCCGGATACAGGCGCTTGACCGCCTGCGCAAGAATATGCGATACCGTATGACGATAGGTGTCTCGGTATTCCGGGTTCTCAAACGTGTACTTGTTGTCTTCGGACATAATGGTGTTCCTCCTTTTGTTTTTGCGGGGAGAACAAAAAAGCCCACCCCCGACATCAAATCAGGGGTGAGCTTATACCAAACCCACGGTTCCACCCTGCTTGCAAGCCCGTTTAAAGGCTTACCGCTCTGGAGTCCGTAACGTGGACGAAACGCCGCGACATACTGCGCTTTTCCGCCGCGGAGCTCGGGAATCGGTGCCGCTTTTCCCACACCTGCGGACGCTCTCAGCCGCGTCGTCCGCTCTCTTGCAGGTGTTTTGGGGTATCTGCGGGATTTCCTTCATCGCCTTTTACAATGATATATGCTTATATTATACCCCCAAACCATGTTTGTCAACCGGTTATTCGGCATTTTCATACCATCCGACAAAGAACAGCTTCTACACGTCTATCGTATCATCCGCTTGAAATCAGATACCTGCTGATGTCCGCGTAGACTTGCTAACAAAAGTCAAGTATCAATGTCGAGATTTCAAGTTAGGAAAAAAAGCGATACAATGCCAGACCGCTGAGCAATTCAAAATTGAAACGGCGGTCAGCCAGAGAGGTGATCGACATGAGATCAGATTTGTGGCAGTGTGTTTAGATAAGTAGTTACTGAGACGTAGTAGATGCGCAGGAACTTGTTGGAAGAAGCCATCATATAAACCCGGTAAGGTTTTCCTTTGGAACGCTTTTTGTCCATGAATCTGTACACAGGCTCGTCCAGAGGAGCATTTTTCAGATAAATGTCCATCACAAGGAAAAAAGTCCTCTGCAAAGCGGCGGAACCGCGCTTGGAAATACTACGGCTGCGGATATCCATTTGGCCAGACTGGTAAGGAGGAGCATCAATGCCAGCAAACTGGAGTGATACAATAAAACCGTACACCCAAGGTGATATATAATAAAGCCAAGAAAGGGTGTAGTAGATGGGACGGAAATACACGGAAGAATATAAAGCCGATGTGCTGAAACTGGCCGATG
>NZ_CALWUQ010000013.1 GCF_944384695.1 uncultured Agathobaculum sp.
ATGCTTCTGGCCGGAAAAACCGTGGTGCTGTGCGTGACGGGCGGCATCGCGGCCTATAAAGCCGCCGATTTGACCAGCAAACTGCGGCAGGCGGGGGCGACGGTGCGCGTGCTGATGACCGAATCGGCCACGCAGTTCATTTCTCCCATCACGTTTGAGACCCTGTCGGGCTATCGCACGGTGGTGGACACCTTCGACCGCAATTTCGCGTGGGAGGTAGAGCATATCTCGCTGGCGAAAGCCGCGGATGTGTTCGTCATCGCGCCTGCAACAGCCAATATCATTGCAAAAGCGGCGCACGGCATCACGGACGACATGGTTTCGACGACGCTTTTGGCGACCAAGGCGCCGGTCGTCATCGCGCCCGCAATGAACACCGGTATGTACGACAATCCGGTGACACAGCAGAATTTGCAGACGCTGCGCGCGCGCGGTTTTCATATCATCGACCCGGCGGCGGGACATCTTGCCTGCGGGGATACGGGACGCGGCAAGCTGCCGGACACGCCGACGCTGCTGCACGGCATCGAGCAGGCGCTGACGCCGCAGGACCTCAAGGGCCTGCGTGTGCTGGTCACTGCCGGGCCGACGCAGGAGGCGCTCGACCCGGTACGCTTCCTGTCCAACCATTCGACGGGCAAGATGGGCTATGCCATCGCGGCACGCGCGGCCATGCGCGGGGCCGAGGTGACGCTGGTTTCCGGTTCGACTGCGCTGCAAACGCCCTTGGGCGTCCGGCGCGTGGACATTGTTTCTGCGCGCGATATGTACGACGCGGTGCTCTCCCGCGCGGATGCGCAGGATATCATCATCAAGGCCGCCGCAGTGGGCGATTACCGTCCTGCGCAGACGGCGGACGAAAAGCTGAAAAAGAGCGACGACGATTTGACCGTTGCGCTCGTGCGCAATCCGGACATTCTGGCAGAGCTCGGCCGGAACAAGCGGCCGGGGCAGCAGCTTTGCGGCTTTGCGATGGAAACACAGAACCTTTTGGAGAATGCCGCCGATAAGCTGCGCCGAAAAAACTGCGATATGCTGGTTGCCAACTCCCTGCGCGACAAGGGCGCGGGCTTCGGCACCGATACCAACGCCGTGACCCTGCTGTTTGCGGACGGCAGGCGCGAAACCCCGCCGCTCATGCCCAAGGAGGATGTAGCGGACGTGATTTTTGACCGTCTGCTGGCGATGCGGGCAAACTAAACTGGAAAGAGAAAGGAGTATAGCGGTTGACGGAACAGATTTGCGCGGTCGCCGTGGACGCGGCGACCTACGCCATCGACAAGCTGTACTCCTACCGTGTGCCGGACGAGCTGCGGGAACAGGTGCAAATCGGCACCCGTGTTCTCGTGCCGTTCGGCTTTGGCAATAAACGGGCGGAAGCGGTCGTGCTCACGTTCCGCGAGGATGCGGGCGGGATGAAGCTCAAACCGGTCCTCGAAGTGCTGGATGACACGCCCATCTTGTCCGCGCAGCAGCTCAAACTTGCCGCGTGGATGCGTGAGCGGTTGTACTGTACGTTTTTCGACTGCGTACATGTCATGCTGCCTGCGGGCTTATGGTTCAAGCGCAACGAGACCTATACGCTTGCACCCGACGCCGACCTTGCCGCGTTGCGGCAGCGGGATGGGGACGCGGGGCGCGTCCTTTCGTTGTTCGACCAGCCGGGGCAGACGCTGGCGGTGTCCGACATTCGGCAGCGTCTGGGCGGCAAGAGCGTTACCCGCGTGCTGGATGCGCTGACGGGCGAGGGCGTGCTGACCTATCACAGCAACACCGTGCAGAAATCGGGTGACAAGACCGAGAAGATGCTCGCGCTCGACATGGAGGCGGGCGAGGCGATGGCGCGTATCAGCCGCCGCAGCCCCGCGCGGCTGGATGTGGTGTCGGTGCTGGCGGACGGCGGCTGGATGAGCCAGAAAGAGTTGGTGTACATGACCGGCGTGACCGACGCGGCGCTGCGCGACATGGTGAAAAAGGGCATGCTGCGCGCGCGGAAAGAAGAACGCCTGCGCACGCCGGATTTTTCCGAGGTGCCGCCTGCGCCGCTTCCGATTTTGAGCGCGCAGCAGCAGCAGGCATATGATGGTCTCGCCGCTTTGATGGACGAGGACGCGCCGCGTGCGGCGCTGTTGTTCGGCGTGACCGGCAGCGGCAAAACGCAGGTGTATCTCAAGCTCATTGCGCACGCGCTGGAGCAGGGCAAAAGCGCAATCGTCCTTGTGCCTGAGATTGGGCTGACGCCGCAGGTCATGCGGCAGTTTGCCGCGCAGTTCGGCGATACAGTCGCTGTGCTGCACTCCGCGCTGTCGGCCGGAGAACGGTATGACAGCTTCAAAAAAATCAAATCCGGCCGCGCGCGCGTCGTCATCGGCACGCGCTCGGCGGTGTTCGCGCCGGTCGAGCATCTGGGGGTGCTCATCCTTGACGAGGAGCAGGACGGCGCATATAAATCCGAGCAGTCTCCGCGTTATCATGCGCGCGATGTGGCCAAGTACCGTGCCGCACACGAGGGCGCGCTGCTCGTACTCGGCTCCGCGACCCCGTCGGTCGAGACCTATTACGGGGCAAAACAGGGCAAATATCCGGTGTTTTCGCTCACCGAGCGGTTTATGGGCACCAGCCTGCCCGAGGTGCAGATTGCAGATTTGCGCGGGCAGGCGCGCGAAGGGCGCAGCGGCGTGATTGGTCAGCAGCTCGAAAGCGAGCTGATTGACACGCTGAACAGGGGGAAACAGGCGATTTTGTTCCTCAACCGGCGCGGCAACAGCCGCGTGATTGGCTGCGCGCTGTGCGGCTGGGTACCTGCATGCCCGTCCTGTTCGACGAGCATGACCTATCACTCGGCATCCGGCCGCGCGATGTGCCACTATTGCGGCGCATCGGTCAAAATCACGGGCACCTGTCCAGTCTGCGGTGGCACAAGCCTGTTTACCGAAACGCCGGGCACACAGAAGGTCGAGCAGGAGTTGCATGAAAAATTCCCGTCCGCGCGCGTGCTGCGCATGGACGCGGACACGATGACCACCAAAGGCGCACACGAAAAGCTGCTGGCGCAGTTTGCAAAGGGCGGCGCGGACATCCTGCTCGGCACCCAGATGGTGACCAAGGGGCTGGATTTCGAGAACGTGACGCTGGTCGGCGTGCTGGACGCAGACCAAAGCCTATATGCGCAGGATTACCGCGCGCGTGAGCGCACCTTTTCGCTCATCACGCAGGTGGTCGGGCGCGCGGGGCGGCGGTTCGATACGGGCAAGGCGGTCATCCAGACGTATAGCCCGACGCATCCGGTCATTCTGACCGCCGCGCGGCAGGACTACGAAGCGTTTTATGAGCGTGAGATGGAAACGCGGCAGGCGCTGCAATGCCCGCCGGTCTGTGACCT
Source organism: uncultured Agathobaculum sp. (assembly GCF_944384695.1). Classification (GTDB taxonomy): domain Bacteria; phylum Bacillota; class Clostridia; order Oscillospirales; family Butyricicoccaceae; genus Agathobaculum. Next base: position 3,383 of record NZ_CALWUQ010000013.1, read on the forward strand.
AACCGTGCTGACCGCAGTGGGCGAGGTCGAACAGCAGGTGCTGGCAAGTCTTTTATCCCTCAAAACCCGCCTGCAAAGCTTGATGGAAGGGCAGTATGCGGACGTGAAAGCGCCCGTGCTCGGCCCGGCGGCGGCGCAGATGGTCAAGGTCATGGGGCGGTACCGTTATCATCTGACCATGCGCGCACAAAATACGGCGCGCTGGCGCGCGCTGATTGCGGGCGTCATGCGCGAGTTTTTGCAGGACAGCAAAAACCGCGGGGTGACGGTGTTTGCAGACGAAAATCCCGACCTGTAAAAGCATGGAGGGCTTATGGAAGGACAAGTTGTGATTCGGCGGGCGGCGGCAGACGACGCGGCTGCGCTGCTGGAAATATATGAGCCGTACATCACGGATACGGTCATCACATTTGAATATGAGGTGCCCGCGGCGGCGGAATTTGCCGCGCGCATCACGGATACACTCGCGCAGTTTCCCTATCTTGTATGCGAGCGGAACGGAAAGCCGGTTGGCTATGCCTACGCGCACCACATCCGTGAGCGCGCAGCATATGATTGGGCGGTTGAACTGTCAATCTATCTTGCACCCGCGGCGCAGGGACAAGGCGTGGGCACGATATTGTACCGGTGCCTCATTGATTTGCTGGAAAAGCAGAATGTACGTATTTTATACGGCTGCGTCACGCTGCCGAACGAAAAAAGCCGCCGCCTGCACGAAAAGCTGGGCTTTACGCTCACGGGCGTGTGGCACGGCTCGGGCTGGAAGTTTGAGCGGTGGCATGACGTGGGCTGGTTTGAAAAGCGTCTGGGCGGTGACGGACCGGCGCAGACGATTACACCGTTTCCCAAACTCGAAGAAGAAAAAATACAGGAATGTTTGCGCCGGTATACGGCAATGCTGAAGGATGGAGGACTGAACTGACATGGCACTTCGTAAAATTCTGACACAGGGCGATGAACAGCTTTTGAAGCACAGCCGCAAGGTGGAAAAATTCGACGCGCGTCTGCATACGCTGCTCGACGATATGCGTGAGACGCTGGAAAATTCGGGCGGCGTCGGTCTTGCCGCGCCGCAGGTCGGCGTGCTGCGCCGCGTGGTCGTGCTGCTGGACGTCAACACTGAGCCGGAGGAGATGGTCGAGCTGGTCAACCCGGAAGTGATTGAAACGCACGGCGAGGAGCGTGTGGTCGAGGGCTGCCTGTCCGTGCCGGGCGTATACGGCTATGTCACCCGCCCGACCTGGGCCAAGATTCGCGCGCAGGACCGCGACGGCAACTGGTTCGAGCGTGAGGGCGAAGGCATTGTCGCGCAGTGCTTCTGCCATGAGACCGAGCATCTCGACGGCCACTTGTTCACCGAGAAGGTGGAGGAATATGTCGATTTGGACGAGCTTCAGTCGGACGATGAGGAAGATGCGGAATGAGAATCGTATTCATGGGCACGCCGGATTTCGCCGTGCCGAGCTTGCAGGCGCTCATCGATGCGGGGCATGAGGTGTGTGCGGTATACACCCAGCCCGACAAGCCGCAGGGCCGCAAGCAGGTTCTGACCCCGCCGCCGGTGAAAAAGCTGGCACAAGAGCACAATATTCCGGTCTATCAGCCGCAGACGCTCAAAAACGAGGATGCACAGGCGCAGCTGCGCGCACTCGCGTCCGAGGTCATCATCGTGGTGGCGTATGGCAAGCTGCTGCCGAAGGCGGTGCTGGACATCCCGCCGCGCGGGTGTATCAACGTGCACGGCTCGCTGCTGCCGCGCTGGCGCGGCGCCGCGCCCATCCAGTGGTCGGTCATTGCGGGCGACCAAAAGGCAGGCGTGACAACCATGCAGATGGCGGAGGGGCTGGACACGGGCGACATGCTGCTCACCTACGAAACCGAAATCGGCGCGCGGGAGACCGCGGGCGAGCTGTTTGACCGGCTCGCGCAGGCGGGCGCGGAACTTCTGGTGCGCACGCTCGTCCAATTGAACGAGATTACCCCGACCCCGCAGGATGACAGCCAAAGCTGTTACGCGCATATGCTGGATAAAGCTATGGCGGTGATTGACTGGTCCAAGTCCGCGCGCGAGATTGATTGCCTGATTCGCGGGCTGAACCCGTGGCCGGTCGCCTTGACCACGCTGGACGGCGTACGGCTCAAGGTGTATGCAGCGCAGCCGGTGGCCGGCGAAGGCAAGCCGGGTGAGGTGCTGGTGAGCGACGCAAAAAAGGGGCTGATTGTCGCGTGCGGCGCGGGGGCGCTTGCACTGGAGGAGATTCAACTGGTCGGCGGCAAACGCATGAAGAGCGCGGACTTCCTGCGCGGCCATGCGGTGGAGAAAGCAACCGTTTTGGGCGAATCAAAGGAGTAAATTATGCCTTATTTTGGTTATTACGGCATCGATATGTATTATATCGTGCTGGTGGTTCCCTGTATCATTCTGGCGTTCTGGGCGCAGAGCAAGGTCAAGAGCACCTTCAACCAATATTCGCAGGTTTTGAACCGCCGCGGCATGAGCGGCGCGCAGGCAGCGGATGCCGTGCTGCGGGCAAACGGCGTGACCGGTGTGCGCATTGAGCGCGTGTCCGGTCGCTTGACCGACCATTTTGACCCGCGCTCGAACGTCATTCGTCTGTCGGACGCGGTGTATGACTCGACCTCGGTCGCGTCGGTCGGCGTAGCCGCGCACGAGGCAGGCCACGCGGTGCAGCATGCGGTCGGTTATTTTCCCATCCGCCTGCGCTCGGCCATCATTCCGCTGACGCAGTTCGGCTCGATGGCGGCGTTTCCGCTGATTCTGCTCGGCATCGTGTTCAATTCCGAGGTGTTCATCAATGTTGGCATCCTTGCGTTCGCACTGGCGACGCTGTTTCAGCTTGTGACCTTGCCGGTCGAGCTGGACGCATCGCGCCGCGCACTGGCGGCCATCCGCGCGCGCAACCTGCTGTATGAAGACGAATATCCGATGGCGAAAAAGACGCTGACCGCCGCCGCAATGACCTATGTGGCCGCGTTGGCGGTGTCGCTCGCGCAGCTTTTGCGACTGCTGCTGATTTTTGGAGGACGGAGACACGATGACTGACAAACGCCCGCGCACGGCGCGCGAAGCCGCGGCTTTTGCGCTGTTTGCAATGGATGAGGACGGCGCATGGTCGGATGGCGCGCTGCATCAGTGCCTTGCCCGCGCCGCGCTCGACGGGCGGGACGCGGCTCTCGCCTCCCGATTGGTATATGGCACGGTGCAGAACGAGATGCTGCTCGACTGGTATCTGCGGCATTTTTCCAGCGTGCGGCTCAAAAAAATCGCGCCGCGCGTGCGCATCTGCCTGCGCATGGGGCTGTATCAGCTGATTTTGATGGATAAAATCCCGCCGCACGCGGCGGTCACGGAGACGGTGGAGCTGGTGCGGCGGTACTGCCGCGCGGACGGGCGCACGGTTTCCTTTGCCAATGCCGTGCTGCGGCACGCGGCGGACGCGGTGCAAAATGGCAGCCTGCCCGTGCTCGACTGCCCGGATAAGGAAAGCTATTATGCGCTGCGATACAGCCACCCCGAATGGCTCGTGCGGCTGTGGTCGGGGCAGTTCGGCCAGAAAATGGCCGAAAAGCTGTGTCAGGCAGACAACGCGGACACGCCGGTGTCCGTGCGCGTAAATCTGCTGAAAACCACCACCAAGGCTGCACGCGCGTCACTCGAAAGCGCGGGGCTGACCGCGCAGGTCCATCCGGCGTTCGACGACATCCTGCTGTGCACCGGCGGGGACGCGGCGGCAACGCCTGCGTTTCAGGCGGGTGAAATCACCGTACAGGACGCGGCAAGCGCGCTCGCGGCTGCGGTGGCCGACCCCAAACCGGGCGACACGGTGCTCGACTGCTGCGCCGCGCCCGGCGGCAAGAGCTTTGCCATGGCAGGACGCATGCAGGGGCGCGGCAGCGTTACCTCGTGCGACATTTACGAGCATAAGCTGACCCGCATTCGTGAGGGCGCGGCGCGGTTAGGATTATCCAACATCCGTACCGCCTTGCAGGACGCATCTGCGCCGCGGCAGGAATGGATAAACACGGCGGATGTGGTGCTGTGCGACGTACCTTGCTCGGGACTCGGCATCATCCGCAAAAAGCCCGAAATCCGCTATAAAGACCCGGCGGAGCTGGAAAATCTGCCCGCCTTGCAGGAAAAAATCCTGCAAAACTGCGCGCAGTATGTAAAACCCGGCGGTACGCTGGTCTATTCGACCTGCACCATCTTGCAGCGCGAAAATGAGGATGTGGTGCGGGCGTTTCTTGCGGCAAACCCGGCGTTCGAGGCTGTGCCGTGGGAGCATAAGGTATGCGGCGCGCGGGAAGACGGCATGGTGACGCTGCTGCCGCCTGTACATCAGACCGACGGCTTTTTTATCGCCAAGATGAGGAAGAAAAACGCATGACAGAAATCAAGTCCCTGACAATCGAAGAACTCAAAGCCGAGCTTGCCGAGATGGGCGAAAAGCCCTTCCGCGCGGGACAAATCTTCAAATGGCTCCACGGGGGCGTAGAGTCCTTTGAAGAGATGTCCAACCTGTCCAAAGACCTGCGCGCGCGGCTGGCCGAACGCTTTTTGCTGACCGTGCCGCAGGTGGCACGCAAGCAGGTAAGCAAAGTGGACGGCACGGTGAAATATCTGTGGCGGCTGCGTGACGGCGACTGCGTCGAATCCGTGCTGATGCATTACGAGCACGGCGTGTCGGTCTGCGTGTCCACGCAGGTGGGCTGCCGGATGGGGTGCAAATTCTGTGCTTCGGGCCTGAATGGGCTTAAACGGCACCTGTCCGCGGGCGAAATCCTGGACGAAGTGCTGTTCATGCAGAAGGACAGCGGCGAGACGGTGTCCAACATCGTGCTGATGGGCACGGGTGAGCCGCTCGACAACTACGATAACGTGCTCAAATTCCTGCATCTGGTTAGCTGCCCGGAGGGTATCAATATCGGACAGCGGCATATTTCCTTGTCAACAAGCGGAATTGCTGATAAAATAGAGAAGTTAGCGGGAGAAAAATTGCAGATTACCCTGTCGGTATCACTGCATGCGCCGGACGACGAAACCCGCTCATCCATCATGCCGGTGAACGACGCCTATCCGGTCGAACGGCTGATGCGCGCGTGCCGGTACTACTTTGACACCACCGGACGGCGCATTTCCTATGAGTACATGATGGCGCAGGGCAAAACCGACCGCCCATGGCAGGCGGAAAAGCTGGCCGCGCTGCTGCACGGCAGGCCCGCGCATGTCAATCTTATCCCGCTCAATGAGGTAGCGGAAAGCCCGCTGCGGCCCTCGCGGCCCGAGGCGGTGCGCCGCTTCCGGCAGGCGCTCGAAAAGCGCGGCGTGACCGCGACCGTGCGCCGCCGGCTCGGCCCGGACATTGACGCCGCCTGCGGCCAGCTGCGCCGCAGGGAGCTGCAAAAACAGCAGGATTGAAACCGGTTTTCAAGAAAACCGGATGCCATATCGGGGGAGACCCGCATCAAACACTGGAGGTGTTCGTATGGAATGGTTTGGCTTGACGGACAGAGGCCGTGTGCGCCCGACCAATCAGGATATCTATCAAATCGAAGCACGGGAGGATAACCAGACCGTGCTGCTGGTCGTGTGCGACGGCATGGGCGGCGCGAACGCCGGCAACGTGGCCAGCCGTTTTGCCGCGCAGTCGTTCATGGAGGCGGCGCGCGACGCGCTGGACGATGCGCTGGATGCGACAAAGCGGCAGACGCTGCTGACCTATGCGCTCGTGCAGGCGAATGACACGGTGTTTTCGCTTGCCGGGCGGCAGCCGGAGTTTCGCGGTATGGGGACGACGCTGGTTGCGGCGCTGGTACAGGGCGAACAGGCCACCATCCTGAACGTCGGGGACAGCCGCGCCTACTTATTCGACGGCACGCGCCTGCACCAGCTGACCGAGGACCATTCCTATGTCGAGGAGATGCGCCGTCAGGGCCGCATCACCGAAGCGGACGCCCGCACGCACCCGCAAAAGAATCTGATTACCCGCGCGGTCGGCGTAGAGCCGGACGTGGACGGCGATTTGTTTGAAGCGCGGCTTGCGCCGGGCGAGATCCTGCTGCTGTGCTCGGACGGCCTGACCGGCATGGTCGAGGATGAGAAAATCGCCCAGACGCTGAAAGACGCCAAAACGCTCGCGCTGGCGGGCGATGCGCTGCTCAACCTTGCGCTGGAGGGCGGCGGGCGCGATAATATCACGGTTGCGCTGTTCACCCGCGGCGCGGAAGAGGAGGCGTAACCCCCTATGGATAAATATATCGGCAAACTGCTCGGCGGCCGGTATGAGATCATCGACGTGGTCGGTGTGGGCGGCATGGCGGTCGTTTATCGCGCGCGTGATGTGGTGCTCAACCGCTATGTCGCCGTGAAAATTCTCAAGGACGAGTATGCCAAGGACCCGGATATCCGTAAGCGGTTCTCGATTGAGTCGCAGGCGGTCGCCAAGCTCAGCCACCACAACATCGTATCGGTGTTTGACGTCGGCAGCGAAAACGGCACGGATTATATCGTCATGGAACTCATCGAGGGCATCACCCTCAAGGAATATTTGCAGAAAAAGGGCCATCTGAACTGGCAGGAGGCCGTGTTCTTTGCGGAGCAAATCTGCCGCGCGCTCATTCACGCGCACTCCCGCGGCATCATCCATCAGGATATCAAGCCGCAGAACGTCATCATTCTGCGCGACGGCACCGCGAAACTGACCGACTTTGGCATTGCATCCTTTGCCACCACGCAGGAAACCCGCGTGGTGCAGGAGGCCATTGGCTCAGTGCACTATATCTCACCGGAGCAGGCAAAAGGCTCTAAAATCGACTACCGGACGGACATTTACTCGCTGGGCGTCGTCATGTATGAAATGCTCACCGGCAAGCTGCCGTTCGAGGGCGAAACGGCTTTGCAGGTCGTCATGCAGCACCTCAATGCCGTGCCGCTCACACCGAGCGAACTGATGCCCGGCATCCCCAAGGGGTTGGATGAGATTGTCATGCACGCCATGTGCGCCAACATCGGCAAGCGCTATGCTTCGGCGGAAGCGCTGTATGCGGATTTGGAGCAGCTCAAAAACGATGCGCAGATGCGCTTTGGCTACGCCTGCACGGACGACGAGACAGGCGAGACGCAAATCATTGGCCGCGATGTGCAGCGCGCGGCGCGCCGCACGGCTGCGCAGGAGCAGGCGGCCCATGCGGCCGCACAGCGGCGCGAGACCGCAACAGCGGTGCGCGAACCGGAAGGGTTCTTTGACCGTCTGGCTGAGCGGCCGGGACTGGCCGCAGGCATCGCGGTGGCAGTCGTGGCGGTGATTGCGCTGGTGGTGGTCGGTCTGCTGATGGCGACCGGCAGCACGGGCGAGGAAAAACTCAACGTGCCGTCGCTGGTCGGACAGATGATTGACGATGTGATGGCGGATTCGACGTATACCGACCAGTTCACCATTCAGGAGGCCGCGGAGCGGCAGGAATCCGACCGGCCGGTTGGTGAAATTCTGGAGCAGGACCCCGAAGCGGGCGCCAAGGTGACCAAAGGAACCATTATTACGCTGACGGTTTCCGCAGGCGGTGATAATGTCAGCGACACCTATAAAATCATCGACTTTAAGGGACGCACGCTGGAATATGCCGAGCCGATTTTGAGCGAGCACAATGTGTCGTACACGACTCAGGAGGAATACAGCGACGAGATAGAAGCGGGCAAAATCACCCGCACGGACCCCGCGGCAGGCGAGGAATTGGAAAAGGGCGCGACCTTGACCATCTATGTCAGCAAGGGCAAGGAGGACAAGAAGGCTGCGGTGCCCGATTTGTACGGTTTGTCGCAAAGTGCGGCGGAAAAGGCGCTGACGGATAAGGGATTGGTGCTCGGCTCGGTCGACCCGGTGGAAAGCTCGGCGTCTGTCGGCACGGTTGTCTGGCAGTCGGTGAGCAAGGATACGGAGGTCAGCCAAGGCACGGCGGTCAATATCCAGATTTCCAAGGGCAAGAGCCAGCAGACCACTACGCCCGAAACACCGGAGACAGAGGAGCCGGATACCGGCGGCGAGAGCAATCAGGAAACCGATACGCAGGAGCCGCCTGCGCCGACGACCGGTACGGCGACCATTCCGGTGGCGCTGCCCGATAATACGGATATGGCGCATGTGGTCATCTCAGTGGACGGCGTTGTGCAGTATGACCAGACGCTGGAAACCAGTATGGGCAGCATCTCCGTGCCGCTGACCAGCTCGCCCGGCCAGCATGAGGTCACGGTCAGCGTGGACGGTGTGTCCAGTTCGCAGACGTACACTTTCAATTGATGGAAGGGGCGAAAGCTTGATCGAAGGGATCATTCTCAAGGGCATCGGCGGGTTCTACTATGTGGACACCGCCGACGGCCTGATTGAGTGCAAAGCGCGCGGGCGCTTCCGAAAAACCGTGGGCAAGCCCATCGTGGGCGACCGCGTCACGCTCGAAATCCAGCCCGAGGACGGCACGGGCTATCTGCTCGACATTGCGCCGCGCAAAAACAGTCTGGTGCGGCCTGCGGTGGCTAACCTTGACCTGTTGGTGGCGGTTGCCTCGGCTGCGCCGCCTGTGACCGACCCATTCCTGATTGATAAGGTGACGGCCATCGCGGTGCACAAGGGGATTGGCGCGTTGGTGGTCATCAACAAGACGGACGAAAATCCGGGGGACGAGCTGTTCGCCGCGTATCAGAAAAGCGGCATCGACGTGCTGCGCGTCAGTGCGCTGACCGGCGACGGCATCGACGCGCTCAAGGAGCGTCTGCGCGGCCGGGTGGCTGCATTCGCGGGGAACTCCGGCGTGGGCAAGTCGAGCGTGCTCAATCGCATCGACCCGCAGTTCGGCGCAGCGGTCGGCGCGATTTCCGACCGCATTGGCAGAGGCAAACATACGACGCGGCACGTTGAGCTGCATCCGATTGCGGGCGGTGGTTACATCGCGGATACACCCGGGTTTTCCTCATTCGAGACTGAGCAGATGGATTTGGTGCTGGCGGAGGACCTGCAATATGCGTTCCCTGAATTTGCGCCCTATCTCGGTCAGTGCAGGTTTACCGGCTGTGCCCATGTGAAAGAAAAGGGCTGCGCGGTGCTGGCGGCGGTCGAGGCAGGAGAGATTGCCAAAAGCCGCCACGAAAGCTATGTCAAGCTGTACGACAGTGTAAAGGATTTGAAGCAATGGGAGATTTCCAAGGGCGGCACGCGCTGATTTTCGCGGCCGCGCCCGAAACCGAATACGGTTATATCCGCGCGTTTCTGGCTGAGCACCCGGACGCGCTGATTGCCTGTGCGGACGGTGGTCTGCGCCATGCGCGCGTGCTGGGGCGGCACCCGGATTTTATGATTTCGGACTGTGACTCCATGCCCGAAATAGAAGGGACGGAAATCATCCGCCTGAAGCCGGAAAAGGACGATACGGATACGCAGGGCTGCCTGCGTGAGGTGTTTCGCCGCGGCTGCACCGAGGCGACGCTGGTCTGCGCGACCGGCGGGCGCATCGACCATATGCTGGCCAACCTGTCGCTGCTGGAGGAGGCGCACGCCATGGGCGGGCGCCTGACCGTGCTCGACCGGCAAAACCGTATCGTTTTGCATGAGGGCGGCTGTCGGAAATTCAAAATGCCGGCGGAGTACCGGTATTTCTCCATCGTGCCGCTGGATGCCGTGCTGCATGGCGTGACGATTGAAAATGCAAAATACCCGCTGCGTGACGCGACGGTTACGCGCGCGGGCATGGTCACCATTTCCAATGAGGCCGCGGCAAACGAGATTGTTACAATCGAAATTCGGGACGGGCGTGCGCTCGTCATCTTTTCGCGCGACTTTGACCGCGCTTTGTGAAATATCCACACCAAAACCGCCCAAACCGGCGGTTTTTTCTATTCTTCTGTTTTGCAATTTTGCAGGCGCAGACTTGCAAAAAGAAACCGGCAGGCATATAATAAAACCATAGAGAGACGAAAAGGGAGTGCTGAGCAGTGGCATTGAAACCGATTTCCAGAATCGCGGCGGGGGTACAGGCATCGACGACGCTTGTCATCGACTCGCTGTTCAAGCAGATGAAGGCCGAAGGCAAGGATGTGGTCGGCTTTGGCGCGGGCGAACCGGATTTCCCGACCCCGGAGCACATCAAGCAGGCAGGTATCGAAGCAATCGAGAACAACCAGACCCGCTATACGCCGGCGGCCGGCCTGATGGAGCTGCGCGAAGCGGCGTGCTACCGGCTGAAAGCGGATTTCGGTCTGGACTATGAGCCGAAGCAGATTGTTGTGGCTTCGGGCGCGAAGCACTCGGTTTATATCGCGCTGATGACGCTGTGCAACCCGGGCGATGAGGTCGTCATCGCGGCGCCCTACTGGGTCAGCTATTCGGAAATGGTGCAGCAGGCGGGCGCGGTGCCGGTAATCGTGACGGCGGAAGAAGAGCAGGATTTTAAGATTACGGCGGCGCAGCTGGAAGCGGCCATTACGGACAAAACCAAGGTGTTTATGCTCAACTCGCCCTGCAACCCGACCGGCATGGTCTACACCCGCGAGGAGCTGGAAGCGATTGCGGAGGTCTGCTGCCGCAAAAACATCTATGTCATCGCGGATGAGATTTACTGCAATTTGGTGTATGACGACATTGAGTTTGTGTCGTTTGCGTCGCTGAATGAGGACGTGAAGAACCGCACCATCATCGTCAACGGCGTGTCCAAGAGCTATGCGATGACCGGCTGGCGCATCGGCTACAGTGCGTCCAATTCGGAACTCGCGCGCGTGATGAGCAATTACCTGAGCCATTCCACCTCGGCTCCTTCCACGATTTCGCAGCATGCGGCAATCGTGGCGCTCAAGGGCCCGCAGGAGGATATGCAGGTGATGAAGCAGGCGTTTGAGGCGCGCCGCGACCATCTGGTGGAGCGCATGAACCGCATCGAGGGCGTTTCCTGCATCAAGCCGCAGGGCGCATTCTATGTTATGATGAATATGAAGAACTTCCTCGGCAAGACCATGTACGGCAAGAAAATCGAGAGCGCGGAGGATTTTGCGCAGCTCTTCCTCGAAAAAGGTTTGGTTGCGACCGTACCGTGCACCGCATTTGCCGCACCGGGCTTTGTCCGCTGGAGCTATGCGACTTCGCTGGCGGAGATTGACAAGGGTCTCGACCGGCTGGAGGCGTTCATCAAGAACGCATAAAACCGATGGATATCAAAAGGACGTGCAAAAGCACGTCCTTTTTTGTTGCGGCTTTATATAGACAACGGGGAAAGCAGCGGCAGCAGCAGCCGGTATTCGGTGAAATCACCGCAGGTGTACACCTGCTTGAGCTTGAAGCCAAAATGGAGATACATCGGCACATTTTCGCGCGACAGCGTCTCGAGCGCAATGGCCGGATAGCCTTGCGCGGCGGCATGCTCGATTGCGCCTTCCAGCAGCTCGCGCGCAACGCCGGTGCCGCGATAGGGCTTATCTACCGCGAACTGTGCGATATAATACGGGCGTCCGCAATAGCGTTTGTACCAGTTCGCACTGTGTACCGCCAAAACCGGACGGCTGTTGCGCATGATTTGCGTCAGCAGCGAATTGGGGATGTCGCGCAGGACGCGGCTATGGCGCAGGGCGTAAAAAAACTGTCCAATTGGGCCGAAGCGGGACAGACGGCGCGGGTCTGCGCCGACGAGCGCGCCCGCCAGCGTACCGTCCGGCGCATCGCATACGAATACGTCCCCGCGGGAGAAAAAATAGCCTTGTCCAAGGCTGAGAACGGTCGGGCCAATCGCGCGGGCGGTTTCCGGGTCGATGCCGGAAAATTGTTGCTGCAATTCCTGCTTTTCGTAAAACTGGTCGAACATCAGCGCAGCCAGCGCTGCGCGCTCTTCCTGCCTTGCTTTGCGCATATCGGTTCCCTCCTGCTTGCTTCCTGCCCTGATGATAGCATGCGTTCCCGCGTCCGTCAAGCGGCAGGGCGCGGCGGCGTGTCAAATACGCGGGCCGGGGCGGACAATTCTTTGTTTATTGTTACAATATATGCGCGAAACAGGGCGATTTCGCTTGAAATACGCAGTGTTCGGTGTTAAAATAAATAGGCTGTATAATTGTCTGCTCATTTGCTGCTGTAAGCAAGAAAAGAGAGAGTTGAAAGGACGACTGACATGAATAACGTGTATGAAAGCCCGCTGTCCTCGCGCTACGCTTCGGAAGAGATGCTGTATGTATTTTCTTCGGATATGAAGTTTTCCACCTGGCGCCGCCTGTGGGTGTCGCTGGCCAAGGCGGAGATGGCGCTCGGCCTGCCCATCACACAGGAGCAGGTCGATGAGATGGAAGCCCACCTGACCGATATCGACTACGATACCGCACGCGCACGGGAAAAGGAAGTCCGCCATGACGTCATGGCGCATGTGTACACCTTCGGCAAGGCTGCGCCCAAGGCGGCCGGCATCATCCATCTGGGGGCGACCAGCGCCTATGTGGGCGACAACACCGATATCATCCAGATTCGCGAGGGCCTGCTGCTGGTGCGCAAAAAGCTCGCGGTCGTGCTGGACAAGCTCGCGCGCTTTGCGGACGCGCATAAGGCGCAGCCGACGCTTGGCTTTACGCACTTCCAGCCCGCGCAGCTGACGACCGTCGGCAAGCGCGCGACGCTTTGGATGAATGAGCTGCTGATGGATTTGAATGAGGTCGAGTACCGCATCGAAAACCTGCGCATGCTCGGCAGTAAGGGCACGACCGGCACGCAGGCGTCCTTTATGGAGCTGTTTGACGGGGACGAAGCCAAGGTCAAGGAGCTGGAAAAGCGCATTGCGGATGATTTCGGCTTTGCAGGCGTGGTTCCGGTGTCCGGTCAGACCTATTCGCGCAAGATTGACGCGCAGACGCTGGCGACGCTTGCCGGCATCGCTGAATCCGCGTCCAAGTTTGCCACCGACCTGCGCCTGCTCCAGCACCTCAAGGAGATTGAGGAGCCGTTTGAAAAGCATCAGATTGGCTCGTCCGCGATGCCGTACAAGCGCAACCCGATGAGAAGCGAGCGCATCTGCGCGCTGGCGCGCTATGTCATCTGCGACAGCTTGAACCCGGCCTTCACCTCCGCGACCCAGTGGTTCGAGCGCACGCTCGATGACTCGGCCAACAAGCGTATCTCCGTGCCGGAGGCGTTCCTTGCGGTCGACGCCATTCTCAATATCATGATTAACGTGGTTTCCGGTCTGGTGGTTTACCCCAAGGTCATCCACGCGCATGTGATGAACGAGCTGCCCTTTATGGCGACCGAGAACATCATGATGGATGCGGTCAAGCGCGGCGGCAACCGGCAGAAGCTGCATGAGCGCATTCGTGAGCACTCCATGGCGGCCGGCAAGCGCATCAAGGAAGAAGGGCTGGACAACGATTTGATTGACCGCATTGCGGCCGACCCGATGTTCGGCATGACGCGCGAGCAGATTCTCGAGCACCTTGATCCGGCGGCGTACATCGGCCGCTGCCCGTCGCAGGTGGACGAGTTCCTCAGCGAGTGCGTCCGTCCGGCGATTGCACCCTATTTGGAGGGAGAAGAGGTTACAGTGGAAATCAACCTGTAAGCATGCGGTGCGCTTAGGTTGACTTTTCAGTAGTTTGGCAGTATACTACTTTAGCTGTGTAAGAAAACGAAGGAGGCAGAAACATTGAAGAAAAGTGTGATTTCCTTCATTGCAGTTATGCTTGTGATTATTTTCCTGGGTGTAACGGCAGTGACGGGTGTGTATATTCCGGGGGGCTGGACCATGCCGTTCCGGGACACGGCGGCGTCGGATACCGCTGATACGGCGGATATCACCGCGGATACCGATACGGCTGCGGACAACACCGCGGACGATACGGCAGACCAAACGACAACGGATGACACGGCGGACACCACCGCCGATACCTCGGGTGAAACCGTGGCGGCATCCCTCAAGGCAATCATCCCGAGTATTCTGGATACCGAAAACGGCATCCGTCTGGGCCTTGATTTGGTCGGCGGTTCGCGTATCGTTTATGAAGCACAGATTCCGGACGGCTATGACATGTCCAACCTGTCCGACGATATGAATTCGGTGCAGAAGGTCATCCGCCAGCGCTTGACCGACAAGGGCTTTACCGAAGCGACCGTCACCCTGACGGGCGACAACCGCGTAACGGTTGAGATTCCGCAGATTACCAATCCGGAAGAGGCCGTGCAGACGCTCGGCACCACCGCCCAGCTCGTCTTTATGGACGCGGACGGCAAGGAATGGCTGACCGGTGAGGATGTTGCCAAGGCTTCCTACGGTTACGGCAAGCCGACCGGTTCAGAGGTGACCGATGTACACTATGTACAGGTGCAGTTCACCAGCGAGGGCCAGCAGAAGTTTGCTGAGGCGACGGCTTCGGTTTCCGCTCGTTCGACCGAAAACGGCGGCGACGGCACCAACCAGCTGTACATTGTCATGGACGACCAGATTATCTCCTATCCCTCGGTCAGCAGCACCATCGACAGCGACAGCTGTGTGATTTCGGGCAGCTTTACCCGCGACAGCGCGCAGGAGCTGGCTGACCTGATTAACGCCGGTCAGATTCCGTTCTCGCTGACGCAGGTTGAGCTTCGTTCGGTCGGCCCGCAGCTGGGTGCAGATGCAATGCGCACTTCGCTGATTGCAGGCGCAATCGGCGTGCTGCTGGTCTGCCTGTTCATGCTGATTGTCTATCGTATCCCCGGTCTGGTTGCGTGCCTTGCGCTGGGCTTCTATATCGTGATTGAAGCGCTGATTTTCAGCCTCATCCGCGTCAACCTGTCTTTGCCGGGTATCGCGGGTATCATCCTGTCAATCGGTATGGCGGTTGATGCCAACGTCGTCATCTTTGAGCGCATCAAGGAAGAACTGCGTGCGGGCAAGACGGTCAAGAGCGCGATTGACTCGGGCTTTAAGCGCGCGTTCGCCGCAATCCTGGACTCCAACGTGACCACGCTGATTGCAGCGGCGGTGCTGTTCTTCCTCGGCACCGGTACCATCGTCGGCTTTGCAACCACGCTGGGCATCGGCGTTATCGTTTCCATGTTCACGGCACTGACCGTGACCCACTTCCTGCTCAACCGCATGGTGGATTTCCATATCCGCAGCCCCAAGGCGTATGGCCTGAACGACCATGCCTTGCGTCCGCGCTTTGCCGTGTTGAAGAACTTCAAGATTTTCGGCGGCATCTCGGTTCTGCTGGTTTTGACCGGTCTGGTTTCGCTGATTCTGCTGCCGTTCGGTCAGAACTTCTTCAATCTGAGCATTGACTTTGCGGGCGGCACCGAGATGGAGTTTGCCATGCATCAGACGGTCGACCAGAATCTCCAGACCGAGATTGGCGACCTGTTTGCCGAAGTGACCGGCACAGAGGCATCCTCCGTGACCTCGTCGGGCGACAACAATGAAAATGTGCTGATTCGCTCGACCTCGATTGATTCGGAGAAGCGCGAGGCCGTTATCGAAAAGATGACCGAAACCTATGGCCTGACCGAGAATGATATTTACAACAACAACGACGTTTCTGCGTCGGTTGGCTCGGACCTGCAGCGCGCCGCATTCCTGTGCGCGATTGTTGCGATTGTGCTGATGCTGATTTATATCACCATCCGCTTTGAGTTGACCAGCGGTTTGGCCGCGATTGTGTGTTTGGTGCACGACCTGCTGATTATGCTGTCGGTTTATGTCTGGCTGCAAATCCCGTTGGATACCAACTTCATCGCCGCAGCGCTGACCATCTTCGGTTACTCAATCAATGCGTCGATTATCGTATTCGACCGCGTGCGTGAGAATCTCCACATCGCGCGCAAGGAGCCGTTTGAGGCGGTGGCTGAGCGCAGCGTATGGCAGACCATGGGCCGTACAATCAATACTTCGCTCACCACGCTGTTCACGGTCGGCATGATTTATATTCTGGGTGTGCCGTCGCTCAAGCAGTTCACCCTGCCGCTTATCGTCGGTATTCTGGTGGGCGCATGGTCGTCTATCATGCTGTCCTCCAGCCTGTGGGGCTTCTTCCGCAAGAAATTCCGCAAAAAGCGCATCTGATTGACATTATAAAAGGCCGGGCAATGCGCCCGGCCTTTTGCCGGTCTGTGTCGGCAGACTGCGGCGCAGTCCGGACGGCAAGAGAGACAAACCGGATGGATGAATTGTAGGTCTATCCCGGAAAAGAGAAGGGAGGAAAGTCATGCGAATCGGAATGTCGACCGCTTGTTTTTATCCGCAGTCGCTGGAAGAGGTGCTGCCGATTATCGCAGGTTTGGGTGTGCGCGCGGTTGAAATCTTTTTCAATACGGAAAGTGAGTTTTCGCCGCGCTTTTATGAGGAATTGGGCGCGCAGGCGCGCAGCTTGGGACTGGATGTGGTGTCCGTGCATCCATATACTTCGCTGATGGAGGGGATGCTGCTGTTTTCCGATTACACGCGCCGCACAGAGGACGGGCTGATGCAGTATCAGCGGTATTTCGAGTGCGCGGCGGCGTTAGGCGCACGGTTTTTCACCTTCCATGGCGAGCGCAATATGGGGCAGCAGGATGATACGGCGCGTTGGGAGCGGAAATGCGCGATTTACCGGCGGTTGTGCGAAATCAGCGCGGCCTGCGGTGTGACGCTCGCACAGGAGAACGTAGCGTGGTGCCGTTCGCGCGACCCGGCGTTTGTGCATGCTTTGTATCGTGATGTGCCGGAATTGCGTTATACGCTGGACATTAAGCAGGCTTACCGTGCAGGGCAGAGCTGGAAAGCGTTTATGGACGCAATGGGGGAGCGGTTGGTCAACGTGCATATCAATGACTTTTCCGCCGAACAAAGCTGTCTGCTGCCCGGCGCAGGCTCAATGGATTATGCATCGTTCTTTTCCCGTCTGCGCAAGGAGGGGTATGACGGGCACACGATGATTGAGGTATATCGCTCCAATTTCGGCGCACCGGAGGAATTGGGGCGGGCGATACGCACGCTGAGCCGGTTTGCATCTGTGTGATAGACGAAAAGTGGGATGCAGATTTAGGTGCGTTGATTGACTTTATACCACAAGCGGTGGTATAATAGGGGAAAATGAAGGATGATATACCGGTTTGTAAGGGGGAAACGCAATGAAATGTCCGTTTTGCGGATTTGATGACAGCAAGGTTGTCGATTCCAGACCGACCGACGAGGGAACAAGTATCCGTCGCCGCAGGGAATGTCTCAAATGTCTCAAGCGTTTTACCACTTATGAAACCGTGGAGCGGATGCCGCTCATGCTGGTTAAGCGGGATGGCACGCGGCAGGCCTATGACCGGCAGAAGCTGCTGAACGGATTGGTGAAGGCGTGCGAAAAGCGGCCGGTATCGCTCATCCAACTGGAACAGATTGTGGATAGCGTGGAGCAGCGCGTGTTTGGTTCGCTGGAAACCGAGGTGTCCAGTAAAGTGATTGGAGAGCTGGTCATGGAGCAGCTGCGCAAGGTAGATGAGGTCGCCTATGTGCGTTTTGCTTCGGTCTATCGGCAGTTTAAGGACATCAACACCTTCATGGAGGAACTCAATACCCTGCTGAAGGATAAGTGATTGTTAACCTCCCTCACAAAACCGGCATAATGTCCGGGAAAAAGCGCATAAACCGGGAAAAGAAGAACGAGGACTCAAGGCATGGAAAGTGCTTTGGGTCTTTTTTGTTGCGCAAAAATGGCTTGAAAAGGGGGATAAAAGTTCTGAAAAAGAGAAGTAGGGAAACGGGGGAAAAGAAAAAATGTCGATTTTAGAGAGATTTTCGGCCTGTTTTAGGTAAGACGGAATGGAAAAGGGAGGAATTGGAGCAGATCGAACGGAATGGGGTTGGAATGGATAGAGAATGGATGAGAATGGGACAAATGGGGCGCATTTAACATAGAAAAGTTCCGAATCTCGCGTCACGCAATTATTCGGAGTTTACAGTTCCTTACAGATATTGGACGTAGCATGTGAGAAAAATCCGGCTCAAACGGCCAAAAAAGTGCGTTTTTTACGGAAAAATTGCTTGTTTTTGCAGGGATAATAACAGGGAGTTTAAGGATAATTGCAATTATACGAAGATTTTCGAGATGGATAGAGGAAAGAAAATAGTAGAAATATTTTGCATTTTAGGCTGAAATACTGGTTTAAGGGTAGTTTGCGTTGTAAAAAGTTCGGAAATTTATTTTTCGGAAATAATGGATTTATGCGGACATTTTAGAGGCAAACCGCAAAAAGCTCAGCGTAATTCAGAGAATTATTCGAAGGTTTTCTGTTTTAAAGGAGGGTGCGTCATGGAAAAGCAGGGCAAACGAACAAGAGAAATCCGCTTTTACAGCCAAAAGAACCAAGCGATGTGCAGTGTTCACTCGGCCGGTGCGCGGGACTACACCAAATGGTTGGAGGAACGCGAGGATGTGCGCGGTTACGAAGCCAATATTGCTTGGAACACCGCCTTTCTCAGTCGGATTGATCGCGTGGATATTCGTGGTTCGTACCTCACTACGGACTGGACAAGCGATTTCAAGCTGTTTTTCACAGACGGACATATCGGCATCCGGGAGATGATCCTGAAACGGAAGTTACATGAGCGCGCCTATGTGGAAAAGCTGGAGCTGTCTCGGCGGTACTGGAAAGCACAGGGCATTGAGGATTGGAAACTGGTAATGGAGGAATGAGCATGTTTATCAAGGTGCTGGAGGAGATCTACCATGTGCTGCGGCAGGAAACAGACGGCTGCTGGGTGATCCGGTTCGAGAATCCGCAGCGACCGCAGTTTCTATCTGCTGCACAAATGGAGGTCTGTCAGCGTGTGCCTGCTCCCAAACGGTATCTGCAAAGCACGGATGCGAAACGAAAACCCAGCAAAGCAGAAACGAAAAAGACCGCCATGCTGCAACCAATGCTTAGCGATCCATTCTGCATTTCAGATTACAAACGGCGAAAGGAATTATCTGAGCAGATTGCAGAAAAGCACCACACCACACCGAGACGGATCTACCAGCTGTACCTGTTGTATCTGGCACAAGACAGCCTGATGCCAAAACCGAGAGCGACTTGTTCGGGTGAGCAAACCGATATTCAGCGTATCTTCCAGCAAACTATCGAAACGCTGTATTACTCAGCCAAGCGTCCGTCTTTGCGGTCAGTCTACGACTGCATGCTGCTCGAGCACTTTACGGATGATAACGGCAAACTGTTGGAAGGTCACCCGACATGGAGCAGCTTCCGGCAGTACTACTACTCTCATGGCTTGCACAAGGGCAGCCAGAAGCAGATCAGCAGGGAGGGCCTGACCAACTACCAGCGCAATCACCGGATGCTGTTCGGCAACGCGCAGAACTGGAAAAGCCAGATCGGGTGCTATCAGATGGATGCCACGCAGGGAGACCTCTATCTGGTGTCCAGCCTTGACCCAAACACCGTGATTGGCAGACCGAACCTGTATCTGGCGGTCGATACGGTCACCGGTCTGATCGCCGGATTTTACGCAGGCATGGAAGCCGGAGAGCAGGCGGTGCTGTATTGTATAGCCAACGCTGCGCAGGACAAGGTAAAATTCTGTGCCAAGTACGGCATCACGATCACCGCAGATCAATGGTCGAGCGCAGGACTGCCGGGAGAGATCGTTACAGACCGTGGCCGGGAGTTTTGTGGGTCGCGAATTGACGCACTCTGTAAACGGTATGGCATCGAACGCGAAAGTCTGCCTCCTTTTAGACCTGACCAAAAGGGACTGGTGGAAAAGAGCTTCGGACTGATTCAAAACAGCTATACGTCTGCATTGCGGGGTAAGGGCATGATCGAGCCGGACGCACAGGAACGCTGGGCGACTGACTACCGCAAGCAGGCATCGCTCACCATGAACGATTACATCAAGCTGCTGATTCATACGATCATTTACCTCAACAGCGCGCGTGTGTTACGCAATTATCCTCTTACAGACGAGATGCTGCGCGACCATGTGACACCAACGGCATCCGGATTGTGGCACTGGTTTACCGAGATGGGACGGAGCAGCTTGCTGGAACTCGACCCGCAGGAATACGAGTTGCTGGCATTGTCGCAGGGAGAAGCTACCGTAGACCGGCATGGCGTGCGTTTTCGTGGCTTCCACTATGGCGCACCGGCCTTTCGCAGTCTGCTGGAAAGGCTGAGGAACAGCAAGGTAACCGTGGCATATGACCCGGAACGCACCGATCTTTTGTATCTGGTGCAGGATGACGAGTATGTGAGATTGCCGCTGACCAAAGCGTGCAGCAGATACCGCAGCCAGTCCTATACCGAAGCACAGCAATACCGTGCCGTAGAGCAGGACGCGAAACAGCAGTGCAGCGCAGCCGAAACACAGGCTCGGGTCGATCTGATGCGGGACATCCAGACCATCACAACCAAACGATAAAAGGAGGAAAGCACCATGTCGGACAATCCTTATCTGGACAGTGTACCCGAAGAGCTGAGCAAATCAGACTTCGTACAGCAAATCAAAAGCACACCCGATTTTGCAGGTGTGCCGATGAACAACCGCATCGCCAAACTGGGCGAGCTGTTTGTGCCGATGGATTATATGTACACGGTCTATGATCTGCTGCTTCGCGCAATCCGCATCACCTATCTGACCATCACTATGCTGGACACGATCCGCCAGATACAGGGGCTGCGGCAGGAGAGCGCTGCCAGCTTCGCAACAGAGGCGGAGAGTGGTTCGATTCTGGGGGTTGCCGGTGTCGGAAAAAGCTCGACGGTCCGGCGGTGCTTGTCCCTCATTCCTCAGTGCGTGACCCACAGCGAATACAACGGCAAACCATTCTACAAAAAGCAGATCCTGCATCTGTTTGTCGAGTGCCCGTCCGACTGTTCGGTGAAAACACTGGCGTACAGCATCATTGCAGCCGTGGACCGTGCAATCGGTTCGGAGTATTTTCGGTTTGCTGCCAAACAGAGCCGGTTGTCCGCAAGCGCACTGGTGACGCAGGTGAAAATCATCTGCCTGAACCATGCGGTCGGTGTGATCGTGGTCGATGAGATCCAGAACGCGATTCAGACAGCGGTACATAACAGGTAGGTAAGACCGCTCATCAAGTTTCTGGTAGAGCTGGTCAACGAAACCTGCACCAGCATTTACTTTATCGGTACTTCGGAGGCAGAACAGCTGTTTTGCCAGCAGGAGCATTTACAGCGCCGTACCCGTGGACTTCGGCTTTTGCCCTTGCGTCCGGATGCAGGATATCGTCAGTTTCTCGAGCAGATCTGGCAGTTTCAGATCACGGAAACGTACATGCCGCTTACCGACCGTGTGGCTAATCTGATCTATGACCACTCCGGCGGGATTCCATCTTACATCATGCAGATTTTCCAGCAGGGACAGGCACAGACCATTCAGGCCGGGCGGGAGCAGATGGATGAAAAGCTGCTCAAACAGGGCATTGAGCTGCTCAACCTGAGTGTGCCCAAGAAGTTCCCAACCGGGATATCGCTTTCGGATTTTACGGTGTCCGAGGTTGTGAGCGAGCCTGCCGCACTTCCAAAGCATCCAGTTCAGAAGGAGCCGCAGGAAGTACCTCGTCTGTACGCCAACCCTCGTGGTCGCAAAGCCGTGAGCAGAAACAATCTTGATTTGATTGAACTGTGGAAACGCAAGCAGGAGACAGAGAAAATCGTACAGGACATGGAGAACTTGGGATTGATAGAGAGGGGATTGCCATGATCGGCTTCTTTCCGCAGCTATATCCGGATGAATTATGGTACAGCGTGATCATGCGCTACCATCTGCACGCCGGGATCGCCTACTGGTCTGACACGTTGCAGCTGCTGTTCCCGGATTGCCGGACTTATCCCAAAGTGGGGGAGCTGCTTCCCAATACAACAATGCAGCAATTACAGCGCGTGTTGCCCGAGAGGACGCTCGATTTAAGAGAGCTGGCATTGCATCATTCCCTGTTTCGGTTCCGGATGCTGTTTCTGCCTTCGGAGAGAAAAACCGAACTGCTCACACACTTTTGCAATGGAGAGGACATTGCGCCGTCCTTGTTGACCATCCCGCCCGAGGAGATGCAACCAGACCACTATGCAGCGGATGCAGAACTTACCTTGACTGCTTTGGGTACAGAGCGGAAGTCCGGTAGCGGCATGCACTTTTCCCAGCGAGCACTGGACTCGCATCCGAACCAACAATGTCATTGAGAGGCTGAACCGGGAGATACGCCGTCGTACCCGTGGGGTGGGTAGTCCCCGGACGGCAATTCTGCCCCCGTGCTGGTCGTTGGGCAACAAGAAGTACATGAACAAGCACCTAGAGGTTGTCGTTGAGGACACTTACATTGCTGGATGCCTTCATTCATTCCAGAGTTTGCAAAAAATCCTTCATACTACCGCACGTTTATGTACATCAGGTCCTGAGATGGCGTTCTTTGTTATCATATTCCTCAAGATGCCCCCCAAAAATGGGGGGTTAGGACAATTGCTTACAACATCGCTTTCAAATCCACATACTCACCAACCCAATAAGCAGCAAATGCACCGGATAAAACCAATAAAAGAACTGTTTGAGATTTTTTTCGCCTCTTGTCCCGTTATATGCAAACAGAAACGGAATGGTCAGCAGGCTGAATATCTGGATACCGCCCATTTGCAGCGAAAGCACCAGCAGCCCAACCGAAAAGCCGAGCAACCGAGCCAAATCACGCTTGCCGGCCGTTCCGGCATATTTCGCCCAGATGCATGCGGCCAACTCCGCGAACAACGGCAACATCACACCGCAAAAGCCGTAATCAATGGTAATCCAATCACAGAGCAGCCAGATACCCACGATACAGCCCAGCATTACCACAGCACCGCCGAGCCGAACAGCAATTTTGTTCTGCATCCAACAAGTTTGCAAAAACTGAAACGCATACAATGCGCATAGAGAAAGCGAAAACGTTATCAGAATGTTGCCATAGAATGTTCCGGTGTACACATAGTAGCCTGCCACGCATAGCAGCCCCATGCCGAACAGCCGGAGAAAATACTGCCACGGATGATGCGTACGGCGACTGCCTTCACAAATACAATAGGAAAACACCGGAAAGGCGAGCCGACCAATGATTCGCAGGATTGTCCATTCTGGGAACAACTCCATTCCCGCATGGTCCAGCACCATCGCAGCCGCGGCAAACAGCTTGATTTCATTTTGCGATAAGCCTGTTGTTGGTTTATTCGGCATGGCTACCCCTTCCGACGCACATCTTCTTGGTATCCTGTGTGCGGGTGTTTGGTTTGTTCAGCATCAGTATAGCACCAATCCGCGGCAAATACAACGCACGGACAGATGAGTTGCAAGGCAACCACTTGACGAGAGGAGACACCAAATCCTGCCCGAGAAAATGGCACAGTGAAACGAGGAAGTCATCAAAGCCCAGCTCAAGGAGCTGGTATGAGACAGTGTGGCGGGAATCCACAACGAACTGTCGGAGACCGCAACGACTGTAAGCAGGAATTTTGGTGTTTAGCAAGAGTGCATCTCCTTTTGGCCGGAGGGAGAGCGCAAAATGAAAACAAGTGAACAGGAAGCAAATAGCAGGAAGCGAAATCAGCCTTTTGTGAACGGAAAAATCACCTCTGATGTTGCGCAATGAAGCGCTCGTCAGAGGTTTCTTAATTCCTGATGGAAAAGAGATGGGGCCGAAATAGAGTGACCATAAAAGAGGTGATGTTGAAAAAAGAAAGGAATGTTTCATAGGCGGCTGCTTATGGATAGCGGGATTTTTGAAAACAGTTTGGAAATGACAAAATTATGTGCAGATATACCGTGGATGAGGCTCCTGAGGGTGTTGTTTTGACATGGAACATGATGCGCTTGTTTCAGTGCGTGGAAGTTCAAAATAGTGCTTTTGAAAAGAGAAAATCGTGAAACAAATATGAAACAAATGAAACGCGGTTGACTTAGAAAACAAGGTTTAGTATTGTAAAAACAACAAAAAAACAGAATAAATTCCTCGAAAAATATCTAAATTGCACGGAAAAATTATAGAGAATACAAAGGGAGGAATTTAACTTGAGTGTGACAATCCGAGATGTTGCAAAGCTGGCACAGGTTTCGCCAGCTACTGTTTCTCGATACTTTACAGGCAGCACTGTCGTAGGAGATACATTATCCAAGCGCATAGAAGCCGCAGCAAACCAACTGGGGTATATGCCGGACAGAACGGTTGCCAAGCGGGACCATGGTGTGATTATTGTCCTGCTTCCGCATCTTCAGTTGGGGTATTTCAGTGAAGTTTTGAAAGAAATCATTGCGCAGATGTCGAAATACAAATGCAAAATCATGATTTTGCCCACAGCACCGGGAAATGACAGCTACAAAAGTTTTTTTAAAGATTTATATATTCGTGGTGTTATTTATCTGGATGAAGATATTGACCGTGATATGCTGCGTTACATTCGGGCAAAAAACGTAAAGATTGTGATGCTGGGCGGCGCGGCTTATGAGAGCCGATGCACCTATGTACATATTAACGATATGGCGGCGGCATATGAAGGAATGAGATATCTGCTGGAACTCAATCACCGGGATATCCTGATTTTGGGGGATTATCCCGTTCACTTCAGCAGCGGTGCGCAGCGTCTGATTGGTTGCCGACAGGCACTCAGGGAGTATAATCTGGTCGGTGAAAAAGAATGCATGGCGGAGTATGGTGATTTGAGTTACGACAGCGGTTACCGTTCTATGAAAAAAGTGCTGCGGGAAGGCAAAAAATTTACGGCAGTGTTTGCGTTCAGCGATGAATGCGCACTCGGCGCCATCTCGGCATTGCCAGAAAAAGGGCTGCATGTTCCAGAGGATATCTCAGTGTTAGGGTTTGACGGCATTGCTATATCAGGGCAGGTGGTTCCGAAACTGTCCACCATCTATCAGCCAATTAGCAAAATGGTGGCGAAAACGCTGGATATGCTTTGTAATATGGAGGATAGTAAGCAGGAAGGAAATGTGGAATATACGTTTCCGTATAAATTACTCAAGCGTGAAACTTGTATAAGACGGGAGGAAAAATAATGCGGCTAAAATCATCGTTCTGGAGAGTGTTGCGGTTCATTTTCTTGGGCTTTTTCGTGTTGATTTCGATAGGCCCTCTGCTTTGGATTATCATGTCGTCATTTAAATCCAATCGTGAGATCCTATCTTCTGCGTTTTCACTGCCAACGTCCTTTAGTTTTTCTGGCTATACGGCGGCACTTGATCTGGCTCCTATCTTTCAGTTTTACGGGAACAGCATTATTATCTCGGTTGTTAGCACTGTGCTGAACGTGCTGGTTGTTTCGATGGCAGCCTATGTTTTAGCGCGGCATAAGTTCAAGGGAAACACGTTCATTAATGTTAAGCCGCTGGTCAATGAAGTGATTACCAATGGCGACAACGCAACCCGCTGCATCAACGATTTCCAGAGCCTGTGGTATGCAAACGTGGTAGATGAAATCAGCGTTCAGTATCCGTTGCTGGCGCAGGGCCAGATCACGCCCGAGCAGTTTGCGCAGGCGTTGACCGATGCCGCAGCCAAGAATTGACAGAGCAATCAGTTATCCATAGAACATAGCGACCCCTCTCCCCGCACCATGTCCTGCTAAGGCATGGTGCGGAATGGTCGGAAGATATCATGCGGCATTTGTTTGGGTTGCGGAAATGGAGAAACAGCACATGAAAGTTCAAAAATGGAAACTGGCAGCGTTTTGCTGCCGTGCCTTCTCCTCTTTGCGCTGATCTACCTGATTCCTTTGATGATGGTAGTGGTCAGCTCGTTCTTTGAATGGAAAGCAGGGGGAGTCTTTAATTTCATAGGAATTCAAAACTATATCAACGCATTTACAAACGATGACCGTATGCTCATTGCCCTGAGAAATACGGGCATCTGGGTTCTGTTGCAGTCCACGGTGCATGTGGGACTGGGCACTATTATTGCGTTCATGCTGGCGAGGAAAATGCGCGGCTGGAAAGTGCTTCGGACCATCTATATGATTCCGAACGTGGTTTCGGCAGCTGCTTTGGGTGTCATTTTCCTCAATGTATTTAATCCCAAGTACGGTCTGCTCAATTCTATCATCGGTCAAATCACGGGTACTTCTTTCCAAAAGAACTGGTTTTTTGAAGAAAATTCGGCGTTTATGACGGTAACATGGAGCTGGCTGCTGTATACCGGCATGATAATTATTGTTGTTCTGGCGGGCATTTTGGCCATACCGGAGGATGTGACCGAAGCGGCTCGCATTGACGGCGTCACAGAGATGCAGATTAACCTGCAGATCCGACTGCCACTAATCCGCCCGGTTTTGGGTACCAGCGTTATTTTGGCAGCAACTAGTATGCTGCGCGAATTCGAACTGATTTATTTGACGACAAACGGCGGGCCTGGAGATCTGACTCTGAATCTGCCTCTATATCTGTATAAAACATCCATGACGGATAACAATTACGGCTATGCGAATATGATGGGCGTGGTTCTGATTGTTGCGGGTATTGTGGCGGTTCAGGCCATTAACAAGCTGTTTCGCATGAACGAATCGGATTATTGACGATGAAAGGGGATAGATTGGAATGAAAATCACAGTAATTGGCGGCGGTGGCGTGCGCTCCATGTTTCTGGCAAAAAGTCTGGCACAGAGCAGCGATGAGCTGGGCTTTGACCAAATTGTATTCATGGACAACGACCCCAAGAAGCTGAATGTTTTCGGAAAAATGGCAGCTCGTCTGGTTCGAGAATTGCATCCCGGCTTGCAGTTCAGCCTGACTTCCGATCCGGTCGAAGCGATCCGGGATGCGGATTACATTATTACGACCATCCGTGTGGGTGAGGATGAAATGCGCATCAGGGATGAGAAGATTGCCTTGCAGAAGGATCTTCTGGGGCAGGAAACGACTGGCGCAGCGGGTTTTTCGTTTGCCATGCGCTCGGTTCCTGCTTTGGTGGAGTACTGCGAATTGGCGAAAAAATATGCTGCCAAGGATGTCAAAATCTTCAACTTCACCAATCCGGCTGGCGTGGTTTCCCAGACCCTGCGTGATATGGGATATGATTTTACCTTTGGCATCTGTGATGCGCCCAGCAGTTTGCTGCATTCCTTTGCCAAGCTGTACGGCGTGGAGCAGGATGCGGTAACGGGCGACTGCTATGGACTGAACCATCTCTCGTTCTTTGAAAGCGTTAAGCTCAACGGCCGGGAAATCATGCCGGAATTGCTGCAAAATGAGAAGCTCTATACGGATACGGATATGCGGTTTTTCCAGAAGGATCTGGTAGAACACATGGGCTGCATTCTCAATGAATATCTGTATTATTTCTTCTATCGCGAGCAGGCGATTCATAACATTCAGAATGCGCACGTTACCCGTGGCGAAGTGATTCGTGATGTGAACCGGCACATGATGGAAGAACTATCCCACATGGACATTGAAAATGATTTTCAAAATTGCCTGAAGGTATTTGACAAATGGTACGGCAAGCGTGAAGATGCTTATATGTCCAATGAAACCGGTATCAGCCGGGCCAAGAAACCCTATCATTTTGATATCCATGAAAAGGATGCCGGTGGATACGCAGGTGTTGCGCTCAAGTACATACGTGCCAAAAACAGCGGTAAAAAGAGTGAAATGATCTTGTGCGTACCCAATGAAGGTGCGATTCCGGGATTGCTTGATACGGATGTGGTCGAGGTAACCTGCACGCTCGAGAATGGCGTTTATAAACCGCATCCGATTGCGCACCCGGGTCAGCTGCAGATGGAGCTGATTCGCCGGGTGAAGATGTACGAGCGGCTGGCTTCCGAAGCACTGCGCACCAAGAGCATTGCAAAGGCAGTGGATTGCCTGATGGTGCATCCGCTGGTTAATTCGTATTCTTTGGCCAAGCAGCTGGTAGAGGAATATCTGGAGTCCAATCGAGAATATACGAAGGGATGGCATTGATATGGCATTCATAGGCGGTGTGGGCCACACCAATATCGATTTGATATATGCTGATTTGGCCAGACTCCCTACCATGGGCGAAGAGGTATTCGCAAAAAAATTTGAAATGCATCTTGGCGGGGGTGTACCGGCTACATTGGTCAATACTGCCCGGCTGGGGCTTCCATCTAAGCTGCTTACCTTTCTGGGAGATGATTTTTTCTCGAACTTTGCCAAGAAATCTTTGGCGCAATATGGAGCGGAGACCGTCAATCTGTATCAGGGAAGCCGTATCCCCGTGGTGCTTACCTCGGTGATGGTGTGCAGTCAGGATAGGAGCTTCGTTTCCTACCGAGATGATGGGGTTGCAGAAGAGTATCCGATGGAGGAAGTCTACCGCAACCTGCACGGCGCAAAAATCGTGGATATGCACGTCGGATTTTTAGAAGTATACCGGCGTTTGAAAGAAGAAGGTACTATTTTGGTGTTCGACACGGGTTGGGAAGATGACTTGTCGATTGAAAAATACGAGGAATACCTGAAATTGGCAGATTTCTATTTGCCGAACCAAAAAGAGGCGCTCAAGATAACGGGAGAGCAAACGGTGGAAAGAGCTGCGGAGCGGCTGTCAGAATTTTTCCCCAATGTGGTCATCAAACTGGATAAGGAAGGATGCCTTTTGAAAAATGAAAAGGGTATCCAAATCATCCCGCCGATGCAGAATGTGGAAGCAGTCGATGCTACCGGGGGCGGCGATGCGTTTATGAGCGGCTTTCTTTATGGCCTGTATCATGGCTACCCTGTTGAACAGTGCATTCGCTTTGGCAATGTAACCGGTGGAACATGCGTGCAGGGGATTGGCTGCCTTACAAAGTATGTAGACGAGAAAGAATTGCTGGAACAGGTCAAGATGATTGGATAAAATGTTCAGGCTGTAAACGGCGCTTTACGATTTGAAATGCAAACGTCTGCCGCTACTCCATTTTCATAGTGTCAGGACGGGATAAAAAGGAGGCGTATATCCGTTAGCCGGCGGTGCGGCAGTGTGGAGACCTGCCGTAATGCACAGGGGAGTATCTTCTCCGCTGCTGCGAGTGGATTGTTGCGGAGGCATGGTTCACACGGTTGAAATATGGCAACTGTTAGTTTGAAGGGGATTAAAAAGGTTTATGACAACAAGGTGACGGCTGTTCAGGACTTTAATCTGGAAATCGCAGATAAAGAGTTTATTGTTCTGGTTGGCCCTTCGGGTTGCGGCAAGTCCACGACACTGCGCATGGTTGCAGGATTGGAAGAAATCAGCGGCGGGGAATTGAGAATTGACGATACGGTGGTGAACAAAGTGGCCCCGAAGGATCGGGATATTGCCATGGTCTTTCAAAACTATGCGTTGTATCCGCATATGTCGGTTTATGATAATATGGCATTTCCGCTCAAGCTGCGTAAGCTCCCCAAAAATGAAATCGACAAATTGGTACGCAAGGCCGCGGAAACGCTGGATATCACCGAGTATCTGGAGCGTAAGCCAAAGGCGTTGTCGGGTGGACAGAGACAGCGTGTGGCAATTGGACGCGCTATTGTGCACGAACCTAAAGTGTTGCTGATGGACGAGCCGCTGTCCAATCTGGATGCAAAGCTGCGCAATCAGATGCGTACGGAGATCATCAAGCTGCGTCAGCAGATCAACACCACGTTCCTGTATGTCACGCACGATCAAACTGAAGCGATGACGCTGGGGGATCGAATCGTCATCATGAAGGATGGATTTATCCAGCAAATCGGCACACCGCAGCAGGTGTTCGATCATCCCGCGAATGTATTTGTGGCCGGTTTCATCGGAATGCCGCAGATGAACTTTTTTGACGCGCAACTGCTTGTGGAAGATGGTCGCTATGGCGTGAAGCTCATGAACCGCGTCATTGAATTGCCGGAGGAAGCGCAGAAGCGTCTGAAGGCAGCAAATACGCCGGCAAAAGAAATCCTTCTTGGCATTCGTCCGGAACATATTTCGGTAGTTGTCGGGAGTGATGATGGTGGCTTTGTCGGACAGGTAGATGTCAGTGAAATGATGGGAAGCGAAATCCATCTTCATGTGAATGCGGATGGACAGGATGTGGTTTTGCGTGTTCCGACGACAGACCTGCCAGAGAAATACCGGACAGGTATTGCGCACGGTACAGAAGTACGGTTTTCGATTCATAAGGATTTGATTCATCTATTTGATAAACAAACCGAAAACAATCTGCTGCCATTGGAAAAAGAAGCGGATGTATGACCGGAAGAGGAACAAACCGTAAACAGGTGTGCGAAAACATGAAATCAGCATGCAAGGATGTGGACAATGCCGCAATGGGAACTGCCGGGGTATACTTTTTTCATGCCATGAAGAATTACGACATGCTGGCAGAAATTCGCCGTCATAGGGAAATGGCGGCGAATGGGGCAGCAGATGCGCAACTATAACAATCGCCAGTTTCACGCAGAAAATCCAAATTCCAAATGGGTGACGGATATTTCCATATCCGCACCAAACAGGGGACTGTACCTATTTCAAAACAGAATGTAGTTACCGACTTAAACCGGCTATCTTTTTGGGGCTAACGAGAGGATTGGTTCGTACCATCACGAGAGCATCCAATACAAAACAGGAGTGGTGCTGCTGACGCTGCGCCACTCCTGTTTTGTATTCTGTTTTTGCCGGTTCGGTTCGCGTGCGCAGAGGCTTTTGTTTTTTGAAAGTCATAGCAAAGTGCCCTTGACTTTCTCGATATTCGAGATAGGGGTGCTTTGCCATGCCGAGACCCAAGTTTCAAACGCTCACCGAGCAAATGTTTTATGTGCTGCTATGCCTGCGGGATGAGTGCTACGGCATTGATCTTTTTGACAAGGTGTCGGCTCTGACGCAGGGGCGGGTCACAGTCGGTTCGGGTACGATGTACAACTTGCTCGAGCAGTTTTTGGACGCCGGCATGATTCGTGAGGTGAATGTGGAAGGCCGCCGCCGCAGCCGGTGGATTATACGATTAACGAGGTAAAGCTGCCCGCGTTGTATGGCATGGCAGCTGGTCCGGCAGGTCACGGGGCCGACCGACCGATATCTTCTGTGCTATGAGGTGTGTATCGTGGACATCCTGTTCAGCTGGACGCCGACTGCGGAACAAATGGCAATGCTGGGCGAAAAGCTGGGCAATCTATAATGATAGCTGCATGAAAAAGTCCCTCCGCCGCGTTTTGCGGCAGAGGGACAGTGTTTTATAAGGGCTAAATTTTAGAAAGTGGCAACGACAGCGCCTTTGTAGGTGTCGTCAATGAACTGCTTGACTGTGTCGCTTTGCAGCGCCTTCTGCAGCGCCTGAATCTTGTCGCTGGTTTCGTCGCCGTTGCGGCAGGCCACTACATTGACATAGACCTTGGCGTAGTCCGGATTTTCCGTGATGAGCGAATCCTCCTTGGCGTTCAGGTCAGCCTGCAAGGCGTAGTTGCCGTTGATAACCGCAAGGTCAACGTCCTCGAGAGAGCGCGGCAGCTGCTCGGCAGCGATTTCCTGAATGTCGAGGTTCTTCGGGTTCTCAACAATGTCGAGCTTGGTCGCGTCCGAGGTCGGGTCGATGCCGTCTTTGAGCGTAATCAGGCCGGCGTCCTGCAGCAGAAGCAGCGCGCGGGTCTCGTTCGAGCCGTCGTTCGGTACAGCGACGGTCGCGCCGTCTGCCAGCTCTTCCAGCGTTGCGGTCTTGCCGGGATAAATGCCGAACGGCTCATAGTGCATCTCGATGGCGGAGACCAAATCGGCGTTATTTTCCTTGTTGAAGTTGTTCAGATAGGGAATGTGCTGGAAGTAGTTCGCGTCCAAATCGCCGTCCACCAGCGCGGTGTTCGGCTGCACATAGTCGGTGAACTCCACAACATTGAGCGTCCAGCCTTCCTCGGCCAGCACGTCCTTGGCGGCGTTCAGAATTTCCGCGTGCGGTGTGGGCGATGCACCGACCGTGATGGTCTTATCGTCCGAGGCGGTGGCATCGCCCGTCTGGGCGTCGTTGCCGCCGCCGCAGGCCGCCAGCGCGGACAGGCACAGCGCGCCTGCCAGCAGGGCTGCAATTTTCTTCTTCATGGGAATCTCTCCTTTTCTACGGGTGTTTTATCAAATTTTTTGATAACAAAATAGGGGAATCAGCGGTTGCGCTTGTCCAGATGGCGCGCAAGCCACATGCCGCAGACCTGAAAAATCTGTACGACAATCACAATAATGATGACGGCTACCAGCATGATTTCAAAATTATAGCGGTTGTAGCCGTAGTTGACGGCCACTGTGCCTAAACCGCCGCCGCCGATGAAGCCTGCCATTGCGGAGTAGCCGAGGATGGTCACAATCGAGATGGCGCCGCCCACCATCAGCGAGGGCTTGGCCTCCGGCACAAGCACCTTCCAGACGATTTGCCACGGAGTAGCCCCCATGGACTGCGCCGCTTCGATGACGCCGAACGGCACTTCCTTAATCGAGGACTCGACCATGCGCGCGACATAGGGCGCGGCTGCCACGGTCAGCGGCACAATCATCGCGGTCGTGCCGATCGCGCGGCCCGCGATCGCACGCGTCAGCGGCGTGATCATGACCGCGAGGATCAGGAACGGGATCGAGCGCAGAATGTTGACGATGACGCCGAGCACCGCGTTGAGTACGGGCATCGGACGGATGCCGCCCTTGTCGGTCACGACCAGCAGCAGGCCGAGCGGCAAGCCAATCAGATAGGAAACCGCAGTCGACACGATGACCATATATAAGGTTTCCCACAGGCTCTGGGCCCAAAGTTCAGGTGAAAGCATCCGCGTCGCCCTCCTCTACATGCACATTCTGGGTTTCAAGGTATGCCAGCGCGCGCTTTGCCGCGCGTTCGTCCTCGGGTAGTTGCAGAATCATCTGGCCGTAAGCGCGGCCGTCGATGTCCTTGGTGTCCGCGAACATGATGTTGACCGGCGCCTTGCACTCGAGCACCATATTCGACACCACTGGTTCAAACGACGAGTTGCCGTCGAACACGATACGGCAGTAGTGCTTGCCGGTGGCCAGCTTGTCCCGTTTGCCGTCCGGATAGATGAGCTGCTTGGCCATTGCCGATTGCGGGCGGGTGAACACTTGGTCAACCGTGCCGACCTCTGCAATATGGCTGGAGTCGATGATTGCCACGCGCTGGCAGATTTCCTCGATAACCGCCATCTCATGCGTGATGACAATGATGGTGATGCCAAGCGTTTTGTTGATTTCCTTTAAAAGCGCAAGGATGGAGCGCGTCGTCGTCGGGTCGAGCGCACTGGTCGCTTCGTCGCACAGCAGGATTTTCGGATTGGTCGCCAGCGCACGGGCAATAGCGACGCGCTGTTGCTGGCCGCCCGAAAGCTGGGACGGATAGTTGTCCGCGCGGTCGCTCAGGCTGACGATTTCAAGCAGCTCATGCGCTCGCTTTTCGGCATCCGCCTTCTTCATGCCTGCAATCTCAAGCGGGAAGCAGATGTTTTGCAGGGCGGTGCGTTGCTGCAACAGGTTAAACTGCTGGAAAATCATGCCCATTGAGCGGCGTGCCTCAAGCAGCGCCTTTTTGGACAGCGCGCCAAGCTCCTGCCCGTCCACCGTGACCGTGCCCTCGGTCGGCTTCTCCAAAAAGTTGATGCAGCGGACAAGCGTACTTTTGCCCGCGCCCGACAGGCCGATGATGCCGAAAATTTCGCCGCGGCTGATATCCAGATTGATGCCGTCCAGTGCCACGACCGTGCCGGCCCGGCCGCGGAAGGTCTTATTCAGGTTTTGGATTCGTACAATGAAATCCTGTTCCAAGTCCATTCCCCCTTTTTCAAAATAAAACCGGATAGCAGGGTCTGCTTTCCGCTCGTTTTCCATCTCAACCGTGCCATGCCGCATGAAAAGCGTCCCGCGTCCAGCT
>NZ_CALWUQ010000014.1 GCF_944384695.1 uncultured Agathobaculum sp.
GTTGAGCGCACGCAGACCTGCCCGGCGGATGTTCTGCAAGTCAGACAGCACCACGCGCTTGGCAACGCCCTGACGGGTGACAAAAAACAGGAATTTATCGTCCGCAAACTCCTTGATGGCAAACATCGCGGTGATTTTCTCATCGCTTTCCAATTCAAGAAGATTGACAATGTTCATCCCCTTTGCCGAGCGGCCGGTTTCGGGAATCTGATAGCCCTTGAGCTTGTACACCTTGCCGCGGTTGGAGAAGAACAGGATGGTATCATGCGTCGACGCGGTAAAGATATCCTTGGCGAAATCCTCTTCGCGCGTGCTCATCGCGGAAATACCGCGGCCGCCGCGCCGCTGCGCGCGGTAAACCGAGGTCGGCTGACGCTTGATATAACCGAAATGGGTCAGCGTGTACGCGCAAGTCTGCTCCTCAATCAAATCTTCAATGTCGATTTCGTCCGCGACATTGGCAATCTCGGTGTGGCGCTCGTCGCCGTACTTCTGCTTGATTTCCTGCAACTCCGCCTTGACGACCGCGAGAATGTTCGCGTCGCACGACAGGATTTCCTCGAAGGAAGCGATTTTGCCTTCGAGTTCCCTGTATTCGTCGTTGATTTTCTCCTGTTCCAGACCGGACAGACGGCCCAGACGCATATCCACAATCGCCTGCGCCTGCGGCTCGTCAAGGTGGAACTCGAAGTGCTCCGAGCCGTCCACGATGCCGAGCAGTGCAATCTGGTCAATCCAGAACGGCTCGGCCATCAGGTTGACCTTGGCTTCCGCCTCGTTTTTGGACGCGCGGATGATGGCAATGATGCGGTCGATGTTGTCGGTCGCTACCTTGAGACCCTCAAGAATATGTGCGCGGTCCTGCGCCTTTTTCAAATCAAAGCGTGTGCGGCGCTCGACAACGTCCTTCTGGAAGGAAACATACTGGTCGATGATTTGCCGCAGTGTCAATACACGCGGCTGCAATTTACCCGCTGCGCCCGACGGCACGAGCGCAATATGAATCATCGAGATGGTATCCTCGAGCTGGGTATAGGTAAACAGCTGGTTGAGAATGACCTGTGCGTTCGCGTCGCGGCGGATATCCACCACAATCTGCATGCCCTCGCGCGAGGAATGGTCCTGAATGTTGGTGATACCGTCCACGCGCTTGTCCTTGACGAGGTTTGCCATCGCCTCGACCAGACGCGCTTTGTTGACCATATAGGGAATCTCGGTAATCAGAATCTGGCTCTTGCCGTTCGGCAGGTCGACGATTTCTGTCTTGGCGCGCACCTTGATTTTCCCGCGGCCGGTCGCATACGCCGCGCGGATACCGCTGCGGCCCATGATGACGCCGCCGGTCGGGAAGTCCGGTCCCTTGATAAACTGACAGATTTCGTCCATCTCGGCTTCCGGATGGTCGATGACATAGCAAATGCCGTCGATGACCTCGGTCAGGTTGTGCGGCGGGATGTTGGTCGCCATGCCGACCGCGATGCCCGACGAGCCATTGACCAGCAGGTTGGGGAAGCGGGAGGGCAGCACGACCGGCTCCTGCCGTTCCTCATCAAAGTTCGGCTGGAAATCAACCGTGTTCTTTTTGATGTCTGAGAGCATATAGTTTGCAATCTTTGCCATACGCGCCTCAGTGTAACGGTAAGCCGCCGGGGGGTCTCCATCGACCGAACCGAAGTTGCCGTGGCCGTCAATCAGCGGATAGTGCAGCGAAAACGGCTGCGCCAGTCGCACCAAAGTATCATATACCGATGCGTCGCCGTGCGGATGATACCGGCCGAGCACATTACCGACGGTTGTTGCGGACTTGCGGTAGGGCTTATCCGAGGTCAGGCCGTCCTCGTACATCGCGTACAGGATGCGGCGGTGTACGGGCTTGAGGCCGTCGCGCACATCGGGCAGCGCACGGCCGACAATGACGCTCATCGCATAGTCGATGTAGCTCTTTTTCATCTCTTTTTCGAGATCGACCTGCAATATTTTTTGCTGTTCGTATTCTTGACTCATTCTTTGCCTCCGGAATTGTTGGCGTTATTATGCATATCGTCCGCGCATCAGACGTCCAGATTCATAACATACTTGGCGTTTTTCTCGATAAACTCGCGCCGCGGCTCTACCTTTTCGCCCATCAGCAGTGCAAAGGTCTCGTCGGCCGCCGCCGCGTCGTCCATCGTCACCTGCAACAGCGTGCGGTTTGCCGGGTCCATGGTGGTCTCCCACAGCTGCTGCGGGTCCATCTCGCCCAGACCTTTATACCGCTGCACGCGCACGCCCTCGCCCATTTCAGCGATGCATTCGCGCTGCTGCTCATCGGTGTAGGTATAGCGCACATCCTTGCCCTTTTCGTTCTTGAACAGCGGCGGCTGCGCGATAAACACGTGTCCATGCTCGATGAGCGGCCGCATGAAGCGGAAGAAGAACGTCAGCAGCAGCGTGCGGATATGGCTGCCGTCGACGTCGGCATCGGCCATCAGGATGATTTTGCCGTAACGCAGCTTGGATAAATCAAAGTCGTCGCCGAAACCCGCGCCGAACGCGGTAATCATCGGGGTCAGCTTATCGTTGCCGTATACGCGGTCAAGGCGCGCCTTTTCGACGTTGAGCATCTTGCCCCAGAGCGGCAAAATCGCCTGATGCCGCCGGTCGCGGCCTTCCTTGGCCGAACCGCCTGCGGAATCACCCTCGACGATGTAGATTTCGGTATAGGTCGGGTCCTTTTCGATGCAGTCGGCCAGCTTGCCAGGCAGGGAAGCCGAGTCGAGCGCGGACTTGCGCCGCGTCATCTCGCGCGCCTTTTTCGCGGCTTCGCGGGCGCGGGCCGCGGTCTGCGCCTTGTCGATAATCGTGCGCGCGACCTGCGGGTTTTCCTCAAAGAAGGTCATCAGCTTTTCGGACACCATCGCGTCCACCAGCGTGCGCATATCGCTGTTGCCCAGCTTGGTCTTGGTCTGGCCCTCGAACTGCGCTTCCTGCAATTTGACCGAGATAATCGCGGTCAGGCCCTCGCGCGCGTCCTCGCCCTTGAAGGATTCGTCATCCTTGAGCAGCTTGTATTTGCGGCCGTATTCGTTGAGCACACGGGTGAGCGCCGCCTTGAAGCCGGTCTCATGCGTGCCGCCCTCGGTCGTGTTGATGTTATTGGCAAAGGAAAGCAGCAGCTCGTTATAGCTGTCGGTATACTGCATCGCGACCTCCGCCATCGAGGTATCGCGGCTGCCTTCCATGTAAATGACTTCCTCGTGCAGCGGGTTTTTGGTGCGGTTGAGGTGCTGCACAAACTGGCGGATGCCGCCCTCGTAATGCATGACCTCCTCGACCGGCTCATCGTCGCGCTCGTCGCGCAGC
This sequence comes from uncultured Agathobaculum sp., assembly GCF_944384695.1. Classification (GTDB taxonomy): domain Bacteria; phylum Bacillota; class Clostridia; order Oscillospirales; family Butyricicoccaceae; genus Agathobaculum. Next base: position 3,343 of record NZ_CALWUQ010000014.1, read on the forward strand.
GTGATTTTCAGGCCTGCATTCAAAAACGCCTGCTCACGCAGCCGCTTTTCCAGCACGTCAAAGTCATATACGGTCGTTTCAAAGATTTCCGGGTCGGCATGGAACCGGATGGTCGTGCCGGTCTCGCTTTCGCAGGGCGTGTCGCGCATTTTGACCTGCGTCACGCCGCGCTCAAAGCGCATATAGTGCTTGGTGTGGCCGTCGCGCACCTCCGCTTCCAGCCAGTCGGACAGCGCGTTCACGACCGACGAGCCGACGCCGTGCAGGCCGCCGGACACCTTATAGCCCGAGCCATCGAACTTACCGCCCGCGTGCAGCACGGTCAGCACGACTTCGAGCGTCGGGATACCCATTTGCGGATGGATGCCGCAGGGGATGCCGCGGCCGTTGTCTGCCACGCGGATGATGTCGCCCTTTTCAATCGTCACCTCAATATGGGTGCAGTAGCCCGCCAGCGCCTCGTCAATCGAGTTATCGACGATTTCATACACCAGATGGTGCAGACCGCGCGCCGAGGTCGAGCCGATATACATGCCCGGACGCTTGCGCACCGCTTCCAGACCTTCGAGCACCTGAATCTGGCTTTCGTCATAGGTGTCGGTCACTTTCAGGTCGAGCACTTCGTCCTTGATTTCCATTTCTTCACTCATATTTACAGATTTCCTTTCGAGAAAGTGCGATTGCGATTTCCAAGTCGCGCGCTGCGCGCACAAATTGAAACGATAGTTTCCAGTTTATATGGCATATGCCTTTTCCGCGCGGCGCTGCAGCGCCTGCGAGGATACGCCGGTCAGATACAGCGTTTCACCGAGCGCTGAGTCACACAAAACAGCCGCGCGCGGCAAATCGTCGTACAGCTCCAGAATGCGGCCTTCCTCCTGCAGCCGCGTCAGCAGTGCGGCGGTGCGTTTGGAGACGGTAGCGGTGTCCATATCGAACACGGCCACCACGCTTTGCAGCGGCACGATATAGTCCTGTCCCAAATGCAGATACATGGAAAATCCTCCTGTTTTCCCACAAAATGGACAAAATAACAGACCGTGGAACGGCCGCGCGCGGAAGTATGCAGCCACCGCGCGAAATGTCGTCCGCCGGTCTGTCCCTCGGCTGTATTCTATTCTAATTATACCACTTTTTTCAGGTTTTGTGTACCGAACAGACGGAAAAACTCAAATGATTTTACCGTTCTTTATGGCAAATACCGCGCCTGCGCGCAGCTTGTCTGAAATGCCATCCTCGCAGCAGGTAATCATCACCTGACCGGCGGAAATGCGGTTCAAAACGAAGTCCTGCCGCCGGCGGTCCAGCTCGGAAAGCACGTCGTCGAGCAGCAGGACCGGATATTCGCCGTCCTCCCTGAAAAACAGCTCGCGTTCGGCAAGTTTGAGCGACAGCGTGCAGGTGCGCACCTGTCCCTGCGAGCCATAGGACGCCGCGCTGCGCCCGTCGAGCAGCAGCACCAAATCGTCCTTATGCGGACCGGACAGGCAGCTGCGCGCCGCGATTTCGGCCTGTTTGTGGCGCAGAACGTGGTCGATGAGCTGCTGCTCGATTTGCTTTGCGGACGCAAAGGGGTCGGTGACCGCAGAAACGGTTTGATACTCGCCCGAAAGCACCTCCTGCGGTGCGATATCGGCATAGACATTTGACGCCGCTTCAAGCAGCTTTTTGCAGTAATACGCGCGGTAGCGGATGATTTGCGCGCCGATATGCGCCATGCGCAGCGAAAAATCCTCCCACAGGGAAAGCAGCGAGGGCTTTTCCTCGCTGTCGCGCAGGATACGGGTTTTGTGCTCGTGCAGGCGGTTATATTCCTCCAGATAGCGCGCATAGTTCGGCCGCAGCTGGCACAGCGCGGTGTCCAGAAAGCGCCGTCTTGCGCCCGCGCCCTGCCGCACCAGCATCAAATCCTCCGGACAGAACAGAACGGTTTTCAAAATGCCCTGCGCATCCGACTGGCGCTTCTGCCGCACGCCGTTTTTATAGATTTCCATGGATTTCATGCGCGAAAGACGCAGTTCCAGCGTAAAATCCCGCCCCTGCGCTTGAAAATCGGCTACAATCCGCGCATGATCCTCGCCAAAGCGCAAGCCCTCTTTTTTCTGTGCCGTGCGGAATAGACGCATGGTGGAACAGGCGGCGGCGGCTTCGAGCAGGTTGGTTTTCCCCTGTCCGTTTTCGCCGCAAATCAGGTTAACCGCAGGGTCAAATACAAAGTGCGCCTGCTCATAATTGCGGAACTGCTCGAGCGTGAGTGAACGGATATTCATACGATTTGGATGGTTTCGCCGTCAAGCTCAACGGTGTCGCCCGGGCGCAGCTTTTTGCCGCGCATGGTGCAAGGCGCGCCGTTTACCAGCACTTCGCCCTCCGCAATGCGGATTTTCGCTTCTCCGCCGGAGCTGACCAAATTGGCAAATTTTAGCAGTGCATCCAGTTTGATGAATTCCGTATCAATCTTGATTTCAGTCATTGGCCTTCAACCTCACCGGCAGCACAAGATAGGTGTATTTATCGCCTTCGAGCGGCGAAATGACAATCGGATTGAGCGATCCTTTGAGCTGTACCTTTACTGTGTCGTCGCCCGCGGCGCGCAGTGCATCCAGAATATAGCGGTTGTTGAAACCGATTTCCAAATCGTCAATCGTGCCGTCAAACGCGCATTCATCATAGCTTTTTCCGACCGCAGTGATGCAGGACATCTGCACATACGAGTCGTCAAAATGGAATCTGACCGGGTTTTTGAGCTTTTCGGACACAATCAGCGAAACGCGCTCAATGCAGGTAATCAGCTCATGCCGGTCGGCCTTGACGACATATTCAAATTCCGACGGGATGGCCGCGCGGTAATTGAGAAATTCGCCGTCGATAAGGCGGGTGATGAGCGTAGTACCGCCGATACGGAACAAAATATTCTTGCGGTCGGGGAAAATTTCGACGTCGCCATCCTCTTCGGTCAAAATGCGCTCGATTTCGCGCAGCGAAGAGCCGGGCACGACGAATTTCATGTCCCCGGAAATGCCTTCCACGGTTTCCCGGCGAACCGACAGGCGGTAGCCATCGACCGCAACGACGTTTAAGCGGTTGTCTTCCAGTTCAAATAAACAGCCCGTGTGGATAGGTTTGGATTCGTTGTCGGATACCGAGAAAATCGTCTGGGCAATCATGCTTTTGAGCATGGCCTGCGGCAGGGAAAAGCCGGTATCGGCCGAAACCTCGGCAAGGGCGGGATATTCGTCCGCTTCGGTTGCGACCAGATTGAATACGGCGCGGCCGCATTTGATGGTGGTCAGCAGCTTGTCATCGGTTTCCAGATAGACGACATCCTGCGGCAGCTTGCGGACAATGTCGTAAAACAGCTTGGCATTCAGCACGATGCTGCCGGGTTCAACGATATCGGCTTCGGCGGTAGTGCGGATGCCCATGGAAAGGTCGTAGCCGGTTAAAGTCAGCGAATCGGTCTCTGCGGTGACGAGCAGACCTTCCAGCAGCGGCATCGCGCTTTTGCCTGTTACTGCACGGGAAGCAGTACCGATTAGGCTGAGCAGTGTTTCTTTTTCACAGGAGAATTTCATCGGACGTTCCTCTTTCTTTGGAAATCGTAAGAAAAAACAGGATAGGATTTTATCGTAGTAGTAGGGGCTGGGGAAATTGGGGAAAAACCGCGCAAAGCCAGACGTGGTGCGGGAAATGTCGTACACAGGAGGATGTGGATGAATTCTGCGCGCTCCACAGCTTCCACAGCCGGCTTTTTTATCCACAGGACAAGTCTTGTGGAATCCACAGGGATATGTGGATAGTTTTTTATTCCCCGCGGATGTTATTGTGCAGCTTTTTGATGACCTCTTCGGTCTCTCTGGAGTTTTTGCGCTCCTCCTCGATTTTGTTGCAGGCGTGCATGACCGTGGTGTGGTCGCGCTTGAAAATCTTGGCGATATCGGGGAAGGAGTATTCCAGCTCCTGACGAATCATATACATGGCCATCTGACGCGGATAAGCGACATCCTTGGAGCGGTTTTGTGAAATCATCTGCTCGACAGGGATATAGAAATAGTTGGCGACCGCTTCCATAATGCGTTCGGGCGTCGGGTTGAGACCGGGGTTTTCGATACGCAGGGCGTCGATTGCGTTTTCCGCCAGCGCAACTGTGATGCGCTCGCCCATCAGTTCATGCATGGCTTTGATTTTTTTGACTGCGCCTTCGAGCTGCCGGATGTTGGCCTGGATGTTTTCCGCGATGTAGATGGAAACATCGTCGGGCAGGTCCACGCCCATCTTGACCGCCTTATCGCGGATGATGGCGATACGGGTTTCAAAGTCCGGCGGCTGGATATCGGCCAGCAGACCCCATTCAAAACGGGTCTTCATGCGGTCCTCAAGCGTGTTGATTTCCTTGGGCGGCCGGTCGGAGGTCAGGACAATCTGCTTTTTCGCCTCATACAGCGCGTTGAAGGTATGGAAAAATTCCTCTTGCGTGCGCTCCTTGCCCGCGATAAACTGCACGTCGTCCAGCAGCAGCAGGTCGACCATGCGGTATTTGTTGCGGAAAGTCTGCACATTGCCTTCCTGAATGGCGGTAATCAGTTCGTTGGTGAAGTCCTCGCCCTTGACATAGATGATGCGGAATTCCGGATGCGTGCGGCGCAGGACATTTGCAATCGCGTACATCAAATGCGTTTTGCCCAGTCCGGAGTTACCGTAAATGAACAGCGGGTTATTTTCCGCCGCCGGACGCTGCGCGACCGCGAGCGCCGCCGCGTGCGCAAATTTGTTGCTCGAGCCGACGATGAACCGCTCAAACGTGTAATCATCATACGGGGAAGAGCTGGTGGTCGGCGCGGTGTACTCGCCGGTGACGACCACGACGGTTGTCGGGTCGCCCGTCAGCTCATACAGCGCGTTTTGCAGCGGTTCGATGAATTTCTGGTCGATAAACTCCTTTTTGAACTGGACCGGAGAATGCAAAATCAAACGGTTGTCCGTAAAGGAAACAACCGTTGCATCGTCGAACCAGGCGGAAAGGCTGGACGGCGGGAAATCGCGTTCAAGGCGTTCGAGCGCCATTTCCAATATATTATTAGCCATGGGGCGCCTCCTGTCGATATAAGTACATAGATAATACTATAATAGCACAAGTCTCGGGCGGATTCAACAGCAAGGGTTTTACACAGTTGTGCGGAAATTTGTGTATAAAATTTTGTGTTTTCCCGTTTGACGGCCCAATTTGTAGTATGATTTTTGAACCTTTCCCCAAGATGTTGAAAACGCAAAAAAACCTTGACATTTTGGTGTTTCTATAGGATAATAATTATTGTCTCATATTCTGCGGACAGGCAGCGGCATGTGCCCGCGTCTCGCGCCGGACCTATGCCGGTGCCCATCCGTAAATCCAAAAACAGGGAGGTGCACGAAGAAATGAAGAGAACTTATCAGCCCAAGAAGCGTCAGCGCTCCAAGGAGCATGGTTTCCGCAAGCGTATGCGTACGTCGAACGGCCGCAAGGTACTGGCCCGTCGCCGTGCCAAGGGCCGCGCACGCCTGACGCACTAAGCGAAAACCGATTTTCAATACGCGCCGGCGGCGCGGAGGAAAAACGAAGCGAGCCGCATTGCTGCGGTTCGCTTTTTTCTTTTGTCAGAAGGAGGACAGGCAAAACCCCTTCTTTTTTTGACGAGGGAAACCGGCGAAAAGGTTTTGGGTCGTATCCGCCGGTAAAAAAAGCGATACGGCCGGCTTTGCAAACCTACTTAGCTGCAAAGAAATTGAGATAACGTCCGAACCGGGCGTTACCTTCCGTTTTTTCCCGGGCATCGGAAAAACGAGGAGTAAAAGATGAAAAACACGATATCCTTAAAGGAAAATCATGAGTTCCGGCGGCTGTATCATCGCGGTGTTTCGTCGGCGGGCAGGCATCTGGTCCTGTACTGCCGGAAAAACCGTCTGGGATATAACCGGCTGGGACTGACGGTCAGCGCAAAGCTGGCCGGCGCGGTGCAGAGAAACCGCGTCAAACGTCTGTTCCGCGAAGCCTATCGTCTGCATGAGGACGAATTTGCGGTGGGCGTGGATTTGGTGCTTGTCGCGCGCAGCCGCGCGGTGGGCGCAACCTATTTGGAAATTGAAAAATCGCTGCTGCGGGCTTTGCAGGAAAATAAAGTCGCGGCAGCTCGGTCATGAAGCGTTTTCTGCTGGCGGCAATCCGGTTTTACCGTCGGCATATTTCACCGGCCAAACCTCCCTGCTGCCGTTATATCCCGACCTGCTCGCAATATGCATTGGAAGCAATCGAGAAATACGGCGCGCTCAAGGGCGGCTGGCTGGCGTTCAAACGCATCTGCCGGTGCCATCCCTTCTCCAAACGCGGGCCATATGACCCCGTGCCCTGATGAATGGGGATTTGAGCGGACGGCTCCGGCGCCATTTCGTTTCACGAATGAACAAACAACCCTACGGAGGTTTATATGGGAGAAATTTTCGGACTTGTCATCGTCAGGCCCCTTGGCTTGATCCTGCTGGGAATCTTTAAGACGGTCGGCTCGTACGGTCTTGCGGTCATCCTGTTTGCGCTGCTGGTCAAGCTGATTTGTATTCCGCTGGCTATCAAGGGCAAAAAGAGTATGCTTGCCATGAGCGCCCTCAATGCGGAAATGCAGCAGCTGCAAAAGAAGTACGCCAACAACCGCGTCAAGCTCAACGAGGAAATGCAGAAGCTGTATGACAAGCACGGCGTCAATCCGATGTCCGGCTGCCTGCCGCAGTTCATTCCGCTGCCGATTATGATGGGCCTGTACTATGCGGTGCAGCAGCCGCTCAAGTTCATGATGGGCTTTGACCAGACAATCATTGACAAGCTGGCGGCGCTGGTGAACGTGGATACCGCGACCGCAGGCTATTATGGCCAAATCACGATTGCCGAAAAGCTGGGCGACCTGTTCACCCAGAACGGCGGCGCGTGGCCGGAAGCCGTGACTAACATCACCAACGGCGCGGGCGAGCTGCTCAACATTGATTTCCACTTTCTCGGTCTCAATCTGGCGCAGACGCCGTCTATCACGGATCCGAGCGTTCTCTGGATCATCCCGATTCTGTCGGGCGCGACCGCATTCCTGTCCAGCTTTGTCATGCAGAAGATGCAGGGCACGCAGAACAGCGCCGCGGCCGGTCAGATGAAGATGCTCAATATCATGATGCCGCTGATGTCGCTGTATTTCGGCTTTATCCTGCCGGGCACAATCGGCATCTACTGGATTTTCAACAACATTTTTGCTTGTGTGCAGGAAATCGTGCTGACGACCTATCTGCGCGGTAAGCGGGATAAGAAGGAAGCGGAGGAGACGGCGCGCATCGAGGCAGAGAAGGAAGCCAAGCGCGCGGCTCACAGAGCTGCTCAGCAGGAACAGTCCCAGAATGCGAAGAAAAAGAAGGGGGACAAGTAAGTTATGGAGAAATATATCGAAACCACGGGCGATACCCGTGACGCCGCGATTGCAGCGGCGCTCCAGCAGCTTGGCATGGACCGGGATGATGTGTCGGTTGAGGTGCTGGATAACGGAAAGAAGGGCTTTCTCGGCATCGGCGCCACGCCTGCGCGCGTGCGCGTGACCTATGAAGTGCCGGATGAGCCGGTCAAAAAGGCGGAGCCTGTCCACACTCCTGTGGAAAAGCCCGCAAAGCCCCGCCGTGCGGACAAGCCCGCACCGGTGAAGGAAGAGAAACCCGCCGCAAAGCCGCAAAAGCTGTCGATTACGGATGAGGATGATACGCCGCGTCTGGTGAAGGCCGCGCCGGCGGACTTTGTTCCGGAAAAGCTGGAAGTGGAGCGCCCGCCGCGTCGGGAGCGTCCGCGCCGGGAGCGCAGCGGCCGCCGCGAGCGCCGTCCGCGTGAGGAACGCCCGATTACGCCTTCGGTGCCCAAGGAGCGCGAGCTGATTCCGGTTTCCGAGGAATGCATGAAGAAGGCCGAGCAGCTGGCGACCGATTTTGTCACCGGCCTGCTGGAAAAGATGGGCGTAGAGGGTACCGTGACCACGCTGCCGCAGGTCGAGTGTGACCAGCTCCGTCTGGAGATTTCCGGTCCGGATATGGGCCCCATCATCGGCCGCCGCGGCGATACGTTGGATGCGATTCAGTATCTTGGTTCGCTGGTGCTCAATAACGCGCTGGACGAGCATGTGCGCCTGTCGGTCAATACTGAAAATTACCGCGAAAAGCGTGCGGAGAGTTTGGAGCGTCTCGCCCGTAAAATGGCGATGAAGGTGGTCAAGTCGCATCGCTCGATGACGCTTGAGCCGATGAACCCCTACGAGCGCCGCATCATCCATGCCGCTTTGCAGGATTTCAACGGCGTGACCACGTATTCGACCGGCACTGAGCCTGGCCGTCGTGTTGTTATTGCACCGGATAACAACTTCCGCTCCCGTTCCTAACGCGGGGTACTGCCTATGAACGATACAATTGCCGCCATTTCTTCAGCCGGCGGTCCGATTGGTATGATTCGGGTGTCGGGTGAGCAGGCGATTTTGGCGGTGGATTCCATTTTCCGTGCGAAGAACGGCAAGCGTATGCTGGACGCACCGGGACAAAAGCTGGTTTACGGTATGCTGCATGACAAAAACGGCAAAATGATTGACTGCTGCTATGCGGTGGTGTTTCATGCGCCGCATACCTACACCGGCGAGCCGATGGCGGAATTGCAGTGTCACGGTTCGACTGCGGTCTTGCAGCAGGCGCTGGATGCGCTGTTTGCGCAGGGCGTGCGGCAGGCCGAGGCGGGCGAGTTTACCCGCCGGGCATTTTTAAATGGCAAGCTCGGCTTGTCCGAAGCGGAGGCCGTGCACGACCTGATTACCGCCCGTACTGCCGAAGCCGCGCAGAATGCAGCGGCCCAGATGATGGGCGCGGTCGGCTCCCCCGTGCAGCAGATGCGCGAAGAGCTGATTGGTATGGTAGCGCATTTTCATGCGGTCGTGGATTTTCCGGATGAGGACATCGACCCGATTCTGTTTGACGATGCAGCCGCGCTGCTGCACCGCACCACCAGTCGCCTGTATGCGATGGCTGAAAGTTATGAACGCGGCCGCATCCTGCGTGAGGGTGTGCCGTGCGTCATTTTGGGACGGCCGAATGCAGGCAAAAGCACGCTGCTCAATACGTTATTGGGCCGTGAGCGTGCTATCGTCACCGATATTCCCGGCACGACCCGCGATTTGATTGAAGAAAACGTCAAGGTCGGCCAGATTTTGCTGCGCGTGACCGATACGGCCGGTCTGCGCGACACGACCGACCCCATCGAGCAGGCGGGCATCGACCGCGCGATGGCGGAAGCATCCGCATCCGCATTGATTCTTGCGGTGTTCGACGGCTCGCAGCCGATTGGGGACGAGGATATGCTGGTGCTTGCCCGTGCGGCAGGGCACCGCGCAATCGCTGTGGTGAACAAGGTCGATTTGCCGCAGCAGCTCGACGAAAAGCTGTTGAAAAAACATTTTCTGCATATCGTCCCGCTGTCCGCCAAGACCGGCGCCGGCATGGATAAGCTGCTTTCGCTCATCCCGCGCACGATTGGTTTGGGTGACGGTGCGTTTGACGGCGCGCTGATTACCAACGCCCGGCAGGCTGCCGCATTGGCGCGTGCTGCAGAACGGTGCGAGGCCGCGCTGTATGCCGCACAATCCGGCATGACGCCGGATGCGGTCGTCATGGACGCGGAAGGCGCGATTGCCGCGCTTGGGGAAATCACCGGCGAGACCGTGACCGAAGCGGTCGTTTCCCGCATCTTCAGTGATTTTTGTGTGGGTAAATAAGTTGTATGCCACATTGAGAAGGGCCGCCTGCCGCGCGCAGCGGCCCTTTTCTGTGGAGAAATATGAATACTATCTGTAATATTAATTGATTTTATTTTATTAATGTAATCAATTTTTTTGCCAAAAGTGCAAGTTATCCAAAGTTTACACAGAGTTATCAACAGGTGTGCACAAAGGTTGGTTTGTCCAGTGCACTGCCTGCTAAATCCTGTGACGCAATATAAAAGGAGGAGGATTCATGACGGTTTTTCCGGCCGAAGCATTTGATGTCGTCGTGGTCGGCGCGGGACACGCGGGCATTGAGGCGACGCTTGCCGCCGCACGCCTTGGAATGAAAACCGCTTGTTTTACCATTAATCTGGACGCGGTCGGCAACATGCCGTGCAATCCGGCCATCGGCGGCACGGCAAAAGGCCATCTGGTGCGCGAGATTGATGCGTTGGGCGGTGAAATGGCGCGGGCTGCCGATGCGGCTTGTATTCAGTATCGCATGCTCAACCGCGGCAAAGGCTCGGCGGTCCATTCGCTGCGCGCGCAGGCCGACCGCGTCAAATACCGCACGTATATGAAGCATGCCCTCGAGCGGCAGGAAGGATTGCAGCTCATGCAGGATGAAATCGTGTCGGTTGAGACGGAGAACGGCGCGGTATCCGCGGTCGTGACTGCGATTGGCGCGCGCCATCCTGCAAAAGCGGTGATTATTGCATCCGGTACCTTCCTTGGCGGGCGTATCATCATAGGGGAGTATGCGCGCGAAAGCGGTCCGGACGGTATGGCGGCGGCGAAGCCGCTGACCGATTCGCTGCGCGCACTTGGTTTGCGTCTCCAGCGTTTCAAAACCGGTACGCCGCCGCGCATCCATCGCCGCTCGATTGACTTTACCGGTCTGGAATTGCAGGAGGGGGAAAAGGAAATCATCCCCTTCTCGTTTGAAACCGACCGGCCGCCCGAAAACCGTGCGGTCTGCTATCTGACGTATACCACCGACCGCACGCACGAACTGATTCGGGCAAACCTTGACCGTTCTCCGCTTTACGGCGGACAGATTGAAGGCGTCGGCCCGCGTTATTGTCCGTCGATTGAGGATAAGGTCGTGCGGTTTGCGGATAAGCCGCGCCATCAGTTGTTCCTTGAGCCGATGGGTCTGGACACGGAGGAAATCTATGTGCAGGGCTTTTCATCCTCCATGCCGTTTGACGTGCAGCGCGATATGCTGCATACGGTCAAAGGCTTGGAGCATGCGGAGATTATGCGCCCGGCGTATGCGATTGAATATGACTGCATCGACCCGCTGGAGCTGCGCCCGACGCTCGAAACCAAAAAGGTCAAAGGGCTGTACGGCGCGGGTCAGTTCTGCGGCTCCTCCGGTTATGAGGAAGCCGCGGCGCAGGGACTGGTCGCGGGCGTGAATGCGGCGCTTGCCCTCAAGGGGGAGGAGCCGCTCATCCTCGACCGTGCGGATGGCTATATCGGTACGTTAATTGACGATTTGGTGACCCGTGGCACGAATGAGCCGTACCGCATGATGACTTCGCGTTCGGAGTACCGTCTGCTGCTGCGGCAGGACAACGCGGATGAACGTCTTGTACCGATTGGCGTGCGCATCGGGCTGAACCCGTCCGAGCGCGGCGAAAAGGTGCGCCGCAAGTATCAGGCGGTGCAGGAAGAAATCGACCGCATCGCGGCGGTCGGGATTGCGCCGTCGGATGCGCTGAACGGTTTTCTCGCGGGTAAGAACAGCGCGCCGGTCAAGGCGGGCTGCAAGCTGATTGATTTGCTGCGCCGGCCGGAGCTGGGCTATGCCGACCTTGCCCGTTTCGACCCGGAGCGGCCTGCGCTGCCCGCCGTCATCCGTGAGCAGGTTGAGATTCGCGTCAAATACGCGGGCTATATCGACCGGCAACAGAAGGACGTCGAGCAGTATCGCAAATTGCAGTCGCGGCCGCTGCCTGCTGATTTGGATTATGAGCAGGTGGAATCTTTGCGGCTGGAAGCGCGGCAAAAGCTGAATGCCGTCAAGCCGCTTAACTTTGGACAGGCCGCGCGCATTTCGGGGGTTTCTCCGGCGGACATTACCGCGCTGATGATTTATATGGAAACGCGCTGGAAGGAGGGGAAGGCGTGACCGCTTATGAGCTTTTGGTTTCCGGTTTGAAGCAGTTTATCCCGGAGGTTTCTCCACAAGCTGTGGATAAATTATTGCGTTTTTCCGACTTGTTGCTGGAAAAGAACAAGGTGATGAACCTGACTGCGGTGACCGAGCCTTGTGAAGTTGTCACACGCCACTTTCTGGACTGCGCTTCGCTGGCGCCGTATATCAAGGAAGGGCAGACGGTGCTGGACGTAGGCACGGGTGCAGGTTTTCCCGGCCTGCCGCTTGCCATTCTCTGTCCGGGTGCGCAGTTTACGCTGTTGGACGCGCAGCGCAAGCGCATTGACTTTTTGCGCGAGGTTGCGGATGCGTTGGAGCTGCTAAACGTCACACCGGTGCATGCGCGCGCGGAAGAGTTTGCATTGCTGCACCGTGCGTCGTTTGACCTTGCCGTTTCCCGCGCGGTGGCCGAGCTGCGCGTGCTGTGTGAGCTGGCGCTTCCAATGGTCAAGGTCGGCGGCGCGTTCTATGCAATGAAGGCGGCGGACTGCAAGGATGAGGTGGAAGCAGCGTCCCATGCCTTTGCACTGCTCGGCGCACCCGCAGCCGAAGTGCTGCGCTATACAGTGCCTTATGATGGTGTGGAGCGTGTGCTGGTGCGTTTGCAAAAGGTTGCACAAACACCAGACAAGTATCCGCGCCGGTTCAAGAAGATTCAGAGCAGTCCGCTTTGAGTCGATATCATTACAATTTGTTTACCCTCTGTATGGAAATTACAGAGGGTTATTTTTTGTCCGAAAATGCATGGAAATGTGTGATTTTTGGAAGAAAATGACATATACATGTCGAATCAGGCAGGTTTTGCGGTCGATTTTGCTTGCCAAAATGTAATAATATGGTAATCTATTACCGAAGGACAAACCGGCATGATGTTTTGGCCGGTCAGACAGCACAAGGAGGAGTTGACAAGGGATGTCGGTTTTGACATTGGTGACAGGAAAAGAGGATAGGACGCTGCGGCGGGTACGCGTGAGTGATATTGTGCGCAATCCCAATCAGCCGCGCAAGTATTTCGACCCGGAGGCTATTGCGCAGCTGGCGGAAAGCATCCGGCAATATGGTGTCCTCAATCCGCTGACTGTGCGGCGTGCGCCCGGCGGCGGGTATGAGTTGGTGGCAGGGGAGCGTCGTCTGCGCGCGGCCCGTGTTGCGGGGCTGAACGACGTTCCCTGTCTTGTGATTGCGGCGGATAACGAGGATTCTTCTGCGATTGCGTTGGTGGAAAATTTGCAGCGCCGGGATTTGGATTTTTTTGAGGAGGCCGAGGGATTCAAGCGCCTGATTGACCAGTACGGTTTGACGCAGGAAGAGGCTGCGCGCAAGGTTGGCAAGACACAGTCGGCGGTGGCCAACAAGCTGCGGCTGCTGCGATTGTCTTCTCAAAATATGGAGCTGATTCGCAGTGCGAATTTGACCGAGCGGCATGCGCGTTGTCTGCTGCGGCTGGAGGATGAAACCGAGCGTATCAATGCGACCAAGTATATCATCGAGCATGATTTGAATGTCAGTCGCTCGGAACAGTACATTGATAGCTTGCTGACCGAAAAGGAAGCGCCCCCGACGGGGGAACGCAAGGTGGTGCGCCTGATTAAGGATGTGCGCTTTTTTTTGAATACGCTGAACCGTGCGGTCGGCGTAATGGTGGACGCGGGCATTGGCGCGACGGTCGACCAAACCGAGGACGAGGATTGTCTGACCTTGACCATCAGCATTCCGCATGCCCGTGCGTGAGTTTGCGTCCTGTGCTATTGCAGGGGTTGATTTGTTTCACGTGAAACATCGTCAATAGTAGAGAGCTGCCGCAAGGCAGCTCTTTTTATGTTTCACGTGAAACAAACGAGAAAAATTGAGGGATTTGCTTTGCAATCCAACAAGGGTGTGATATAATGAATCCCGTAGGAAAATAACCAAAAGATAAGAGGGAACCAGATATGGGGAAAATTATCGCGTTCGCCAATCAAAAGGGCGGCGTAGGGAAAACCACCACGGCCATCAATCTGGCGGCTGCGCTTTATGAGCGCGGCAAACGCATGCTGCTGTGCGATTTTGACCCACAGGGCAATGCAACGTCAGGCTTTGGCGTGGACCCGCGTTCGCTTGAAACCTCGGTCTATGATTTGATTGTGGCGGACGAGCCGGATGTCAAAAGCGCGATTGTATCCACAAAATGGGTGGATTTGATTGGTGCAAACGTCAATCTGGCAGGCGCAGAGCTGGACTTAATCGCCATGGAAAACCGGGAAAACCGCCTGAAAAGCGTACTGGACCGTGTGCGCGACGACTATGACTACATCTTTATTGACTGTCCGCCGTCGCTCGGCCTGTTGACGCTCAACTGCCTGTGCGCAGCGGACAGCTTTCTGGTGCCGCTTCAGTGTGAATATTATGCACTGGAGGGCTTGAGCCAACTGATGACGACCGTGCGTATGGTCAAAAAATCAATGAATCCAGCGTTGGATTTGGAAGGCGTGCTGCTGACCATGTTTGACGGACGCACCAATTTGTCCATTCAGGTGGTCGAGGAAGTCAAAAAGCACTTTCCGGGTCAGGTATTTTCATCGGTTGTCCCGCGTAATGTGCGCCTGAGCGAAGCGCCCAGCCACGGCAAGCCGATTACCGATTATGACAGGCTGTGCCGCGGTGCCGAGGCATATTTGTCGCTTGCGGATGAAATACTGAAGAAAACAGAAAGGAAGGGGAGAGGCTGAGCATGGCGTCAACCAAAAAAGGATTGGGCGGCGGCCTGTCCAACCTGTTCGGCGCGGATGCGAGCGATTTGAGTGCTGCCGGTGCGACCGATAGCGTCTCTCAGATAGCGCTTTCCAAAATCGAGCCGAACCCCAACCAGCCGCGTAAAAAGTTTGACCAGCAAGCGCTGGAAGAGCTGGCCGAGAGCATCCGTTTGCATGGCGTAATCACCCCGATTACCGTGCGGGCGGGGGAGAAGGACGGCTATTATCAAATCATCGCAGGCGAGCGCCGATGGCGTGCCGCGCGACTGGCAGGGCTGAAGGAGATTCCCGCCATGGTGCTGGAAGCGCATGAGAGCGAAGTCATGGAGCTGGCACTGATTGAGAACCTACAGCGGCAGGACCTAAACCCCATTGAGGAAGCCGAGGGTTATGATTTGCTCATGCAGCAGTTTGGCATGACGCAGGAGGAGGTCGCGCATCGCGTGGTCAAATCCCGTCCGGCGGTCGCCAATGCACTGCGTCTGCTCGCACTGCCCGATGAGGTACGCACCATGGTGTCCGAGGGCAAGCTGTCCGGCGGCCATGCGCGCGCGGTACTGGCTGTTGCGGATGAGGACAAGCGCGTGGATGCTGCAAAGCAGATGGTCGGCATGAGCGTGCGGCAGGCAGAGGCACTTGCCAAACGGCTGAACAAAAAGCCGGCGCCCAAGCCGCAGCCCCAAGGCTTTTCCGTGGATTATGTTGCGGAGGTCGAAAAGGAGCTGGAAAGTGTGCTCGGCCGCAAAATCAGCATCGAACAGGGCAAAAACAGCGGTACGCTTTCGCTGGAATACTACGGCGCGGAAGATTTGGAACGCCTGATTGAAGCGCTGCGTGGTTTGCGCGTATAAGGAGGAACTGCCATGGACGAAAAGAAAAAGCCTGCGCAGGTGAAGCCTGAGAAAAAGCTCAGCCGCACAACGCTGACCTTTTATATTGTCGGTCTGTTCTCAGTGGCGATTGCACTGATACTCATCAGCTATGTCGCACAGGCGCGCGCCGACAGACAATTGGATACGCTGACCAATCAGCTGAACGAGCAGCAAACGGTCGCGCAGGGAGCAACCCAGAAAATGGAAGATTTACAGGCCCAGTATGATGCGCAAAGCGCGGCGTTGGACAAAGTGCGCGAAGTGCTGGACACAGAGCTGGCGAAAACCGATGTGGTGAGCGCCACCGAGCAGCGTATGGAAGAGCGCGAGGTCTACTCACTGTTGGCACGCATCAATGCGCAGCTGTTGGCGGATAACCAGACGGATGCCAAGCAGGCATATGATGAACTGGTGCAGAAGTACAGCGAAGAACGTCTGCTGGGCAATACCGAGGACGGTTTTGATGCAGATATCAACAAGCTGTTCGAGGCTGCGCAGCAGCAAATGGAACGCCAGAATAACGAAGAAGAATAAATAAAGGAAATAGAAGGAGAAGAAAAAACATGCTGGATATCAAATTTGTCCGTCAGAACCCGGACGCGGTCAAGGAAAACATCAAGAAGAAATTCCAGGACGAAAAGCTGCCGCTCGTGGATGAGGTCATCGAGTTTGACGCAAAGTTCCGCGCGGCCAAGACCCGCTGCGACGAGCTGCGCGCACAGCGCAACAAGAAGTCCAAGGAAATCGGCGGTCTGATGGCAAAGGGCCAGAAGGACGAGGCGGAAAAGGTCAAGGCCGAGGTCAAGGCAATGGCCGATGAGATGGCAAAGCTCGAAGAGGATGAAAAGACCTTCGCAGAGGAAGTCAAAAATCGTATGATGGTCATTCCGAACATCATCGACCCGTCGGTTCCGATTGGCAAGGACGATTCCGAGAATGTTGAAATCGAAAAGTTCGGTGACCCGTATGTGCCGGATTACGAGATTCCCTACCATGTGGATATCATGGAGTCGTTCGACGGCATTGATTTGGATGCTGCCCGCCGCACTTCCGGCAACGGCTTCTATTATCTCAAGGGCGACATCGCGCGCCTGCACTCGTCCATCCTGTCCTATGCGCGTGACTTCATGATTGACCGCGGCTTTACCTATTATATTCCGCCGTTCATGATTCACGGGGATGTGGTCAAGGGCGTTATGTCCTTCAAGGAAATGGAAAACATGATGTACAAGATTGAGGGCGAGGATTTGTACCTCATCGGTACGTCCGAGCATTCGATGATTGGCAAGTTCATCGACACCATCAACGATGAATCCACCCTGCCGCAGACCCTGACCAGCTACTCGCCCTGCTTCCGTAAGGAAGTCGGTGCGCACGGCATCGAGGAGCGCGGCGTCTACCGCATCCATCAGTTTGAGAAGCAGGAGATGGTCGTCGTCTGCAAGCCGGAGGATTCCCCGATGTGGTATGATAAGCTCTGGCAGAACACGGTCGACTTCTTCCGCACGCTGGATATCCCGGTGCGCACGCTGGAATGCTGCTCGGGCGACTTGGCTGATTTGAAGGTCAAGTCCTGCGACGTAGAAGCATGGTCGCCGCGCCAGAAGAAGTATTTCGAGGTCGGCTCCTGCTCCAATCTGGGCGACGCACAGGCGCGCCGTCTGGGCATCCGTGTCCGCGCGAAGGACTCGAAGGAGCTGTACTTTGCGCATACCCTGAACAACACTGTCGTGGCACCCCCGCGCATGCTGATTGCTTTCCTGGAAAATAACCTGCGTGAGGATGGCTCGGTCGCTATCCCGAAGGTGCTGCAGCCGTATATGGGCGGCATGACCGAGATTCGCAAAAAGGGAGAGTAAAAATATGGAAATCGGAATCAAGGGCGAGCAGAAGCTCGTCGTCACGGCTGACAAACTCGCCTGCAATGTCGGCAGCGGTCTGGTTGCGGTCTTTGCCACACCAATGATGATTGCGGCGATTGAGAACACCGCGGCGGGCAGCGTTGCACCCTATCTGGAAGAGGGCAAGACCACGGTCGGCACGCTGGTGAACGTCAGCCACGTTGCCGCCACGCCCGAGGGGATGGAAGTGCGCATCGAGACCGAGCTGGTGGAAATCGCGCCAAACGGCAAGATGCTGACCTTCAAGGTCGCGGCTTATGACGAGGCGGGCCTCATCGGTGAGGGTACGCATCAACGCGCCATCGTTGCCAAGGAGCGCTTTGAGCAGAAGGCACAGGCCAAGAAGAACGCATAAAAAAGGGCGGGGGAGACCCCGCCTTTTTTGATAGGGAGTGAAATATGGAAAAGAACATATACCGCTATGGAAAAACGGAAACCGAATATCTCATATCACGCGACCCGGTTTTGGGGAAAGCAATCCGGCGCATCGGCCATATTGAGCGCGCGGTCATTCCTGAGCTGTTTGCAGCGCTCATCAACTCGATTGCAGGACAGCAGATTTCAGGCAAGGCGTTGGCGACCGTGTGGGCGCGGCTTTGTGAGCGTCTGGGAGAAATCACACCGGAAACCGTACTTGCAGCAGGGGAAGAAGGGCTGCGCGCGTGCGGCCTGTCCGGTCGGAAAGCGGGCTATATGCTTGCTGCGGCGCGCGCCGTACAGGATGGGACGCTGCCCATCCACAGCCTTGTGGACAAATCCGATGAAGAGATTATCAAAATCCTGACTGCGCTGCCCGGCGTTGGTCGGTGGACAGCAGAAATGCTGCTGATTTTCTCGCTGGAGCGGCCCGATGTGCTGGCGTTTGACGATTTCGGCATCCGCAAAGGATTGTGCCGCCTATACGGTTTGGAGGAGCTGACCCATGCGCAGTTTGAGCAATACCGTGCGCGGTATTCGCCTTACGCAACGGTCGCGGGCCTGTACCTGTGGGAAATTGCAGCGGAAAAAAAGGACGGCTGATGCCGTCCAGCGGCCGCAGCGCGTCGAGCTGGCGCATAAGCAAATCGAGCAGATAAGGCGTATGCGGGATTTCCCGTCCGATTTCCCCAAGGTTGTGGATAACCCATGCGCCGGATTGTGCAAGGCGTGACGTCCAGCGCGTTCCATCTGGATAGCGTCCGCCAAACGCGCCGCGCGGGTCATAGCCATAGGTATTGGAATCGCCCAGACACAGGATGGTTTTCGGCATGGCGCGCCTCCTTATAGCTGATACAAATAGATGGTATCCGTCCAGTACAATATAGCGCATACCATGGCAAAAAACAAATCCGGACACCCAGTTTCAGAGGTGTCCGGATTTGTTTGCATTGGTACGGGTAGTGGGGGTCGAACCCACACGCCTTGCGGCACAGGAACCTAAATCCTGCACGTCTGCCAATTCCGCCATACCCGCGCGTCGATACAAAAAAGACGTAACACAAGTATACCCATTTCAAGCGCTCTTGTCAATCGAAATCGTGAGAAAGAGAGGGCGGCGGGCACAGCATTTTGACGCAGAAAAGCCGTGTGATACGGATAAAAATTATACAATTTCCAGTACCAAACGAAGCTGATTTGTGCTATACTGAATTTGTATATCTGTTGCAGTATTATGAATGGGAGAAATCCATGAAACCGATTCGCATGCTTTCCGTACTGCTGGCTTTGCTGGTGCTCAGCGGCTGTACGTTTCCGTCGGGCGACGACCTTCTCGCCGCGCCCAAATCGTCGACAAACTATCAAACCTTGCAGGCGGAGCTGGAGAAACTGATAGCTTCCGGTATCTCCTATACCGCGCCTGTGGAGGGTGAAAACCGTTCCTCCATTCAGCTGATTGATTTGGACAACGACGGTGTGGAGGAAGCCATCTCCTTTTTCCGGGGCGCTTCCTCGGCAACCAGCAACGATTTTAAAGTATATGTTTACCGCAAGCAGGATGACCGCTATGTGAGCACCGGCTCGATTGAGGGCACAGGCACAGCGATTCAGTCGGTGGATTATCCGGTGATTACGCCGGATGGCCGCCGCGGTATGGTCATCACATGGCGGCTTTCCTCGGACGGTACGGGCGCGCTGACCATGTGCGATTTCAGCAGCGACTGTGAGCCGGGCGTGCTGCTCGAGACCGAGTATTCCGCCATGGAGCTGACCGATATGACCGGCGACGGCGCAAAGGATTTGCTGCTGCTGGCCACCGCGCCCCAAGGCAAGCGCGTGGCGCGGCTGTACCAGTACGAAAACGGCAGTTTGTCGATGGTTGGCGAAGCGTCCACCAGCGCGGAGACGGTCTCGGTCGAGCGTATGCAGACCGGCCATGTGCTGGGCGATTATACGGCGGTATTTGCCGAAGAAAAAATGGCAAGCGGCGTGGGCCTGACGACCGATATTTTTGTATATGCCGACCAGACCCTGCTGAATCTGGCGCTGGACGGTGAGGACTCGGTCACCCGCAGCACCTATCGTCCGGTATCGGTCTATGCGACCGATATTAACAGCGACGGCGTGACCGAGCTGCCGCGCGCGGTGCTCATGGCAGGCTATACGGATGCCGCGGCGAGCGACGCGGTATTTATGCTCGACTGGTATGCCTACAGCGTGGACGAGGCCCCCGTTCTGGTGACGACCACCTATCAGAATATTTCGGATGCGTGGAGCCTGCTGATCGATCCCACGTGGCATGACCGTGTCACAGCAACCAAAACGACCGACAGTGGTCTGAGCGCTGTGACGTTTTCAGAATATGTCGGCAGAGGCGGACAGATTCCGCTGTTCACCATTTATTGCGCGACCGGCTCCAACCGGGATTACTATGCAGGCCGTACCGATTTGTTACAGCTCGGTCAGACGGCGCAGGCGGTGTATTTCGCGCGCATCGCGGACGAAGCGGAGCAAAGCTCGCTGCAAATCAGTGCGGAAGAGCTGCAAAATCGTTTTTCGCTCGTCAAACAGGATTGGAATAACTGAGGTTTGTAATAAAAGGAGGACTATCCATGAAGCGTAAGATACTGGTATTGGAAGATGAGGAAAATATCCGCTCGTTTTTGGTGCTCAACCTCAAGCGCAGCGGTTACGAAGTGATAGAAGCGGAAACCGGTGAGCAGGCGCTGGAGAAATACCATGCCAATCAGGATATCGCGGTTGCGGTGCTGGACGTTATGCTGCCCGGTATCGACGGCTATGAGGTTTGCCGCGCCATGCGCGCTGCGGGTTATGCGGCAGGCGTCATCATGCTGACCGCCCGCACGCAGGAGGCCGACAAGGTGACCGGCCTGATGAACGGTGCGGACGATTATGTGACCAAGCCGTTTTCGGTCATCGAGCTGGCCGCACGTGTGGACGCGCTGTACCGCCGCGTGTCCGGTTCGCCCTTCTCGGAGGAGGACGTCATCAAGTCCGGTCCGTTCAAGCTCAACCTGCGCGCGCGCGAGGTGCTCAAGAACGGCATAAAGATTGAGCTGACGCAGATTGAGTATGGCCTTTTGAAGGCGTTTATGGAGAATATCGGCAAGGCGCTTTCGCGCGACGAGCTGCTGGAGATGGTGTGGGGCCATCACTATGTGGGCGAGCTGAAAATCGTGGACGTCAATATCCGCCGTCTGCGCATCAAGATTGAGGACGATCCGGCTGAGCCGACGCACATCGTCACCGTGCGCGGCTACGGCTATATGTGGGAAGGCTGATTCGGCCTTCCCGCGGCGTTTTGCCGCCTGAAAACCGGCATTTTGCAGAAAGGCCCCTGTTATGAATTATCACAAACAAAAGAAAAAGCCTGAAGTGCCGCCGCAGCCGGCCGTACCTAAGGTGCTGCACTCTCCGGGCGGTATCAAGGGACGCTGGATGATGAACTCGCTGTCGTTCGTGCTCGTTATCCTTGCGGTCGTGATGATCCTGATATCCGTCGGCATATCGGGCTATTATTATGCGACCGTGCGGGATAATCT
This sequence comes from uncultured Agathobaculum sp., assembly GCF_944384695.1. Lineage (GTDB taxonomy): Bacteria > Bacillota > Clostridia > Oscillospirales > Butyricicoccaceae > Agathobaculum. The sequence continues at coordinate 24,783 of NZ_CALWUQ010000014.1, forward strand.
GGTATCCCGCGCCACCACCGCGGCGGATACCTTCCGCAAGTATTTCACCGAAACCTACGACCAGTTTTATACACAGGCGGAATCGACCGTGACGACCTTTCAGGAGCAGGATAAGCTGGAGCAGCAATTCCTCGACTCGACCGGCCGCATCCTGCTGTCCACTTCGGGCCTGTCGGGCGGCGGCATGGCCTCGACTGAGGACGCCACGCAGGCGCTTGCCACACAAAAGACCGCGGTGTATACCGGCCGCGACCCGCTTTCAGGCGAACGGGTGATGAGCGTGACCGCGCCGCTCTTGTCCGCGCGCGGTGATTTGATTGGCGGGGTGCGGTTCATCACCTCGCTGCGCATCGTCGAGCGGCAAATCTGGATTATCATCGGCATTGCGCTGCTGGCGTGCTTTGTGTTTCTGGTGCTGGTGGTTGCATCCAACAGCTACTTTGTCAAGTCGATTGTCGACCCAGTGCTCAAAATCAACACCATTGCCAAGGAAATTGCAGCGGGACGCTACGGCGTGCGCCTGCAAAAAACCTATGACGATGAGATTGGCGAATTGTGCGACACCATCAATTATATGTCGGATGAAATCAGCCGCGCCGAGCGCATGAAGAATGATTTTATTTCCTCGGTGTCGCATGAGCTGCGCACACCGCTGACCGCCATCGGCGGCTGGAGCGAAACGCTGCTTGCCGGCGGCGGCGAGGACCCGGAGGAGGTCATGCAGGGCTTGACCATCATCCAGAAGGAATCCAACCGCCTGACCCGCATGGTCGAGGAGCTGCTGGACTTTGCCCGCATCGAGTCGGGCCGCATGAAGCTCGAGGTCGAGCTATTCGATTTGTCCATTGAGCTGTACGAAGCGGTATACATGTATGAAAATCTGCTGCACAAGAGCGGCATCAAACTCAATTATGACGAGGATGTGGACGCCAATTATTATATCAACGGCGACCGCCACCGCATGAAGCAGGTGTTCCTGAACATTCTGGACAATGCCGCAAAGTACGGCGGCGACGGCAAGAAAATCGACATCACTCTGCGGCGCGACGGCGGCAAGGTGGTAGCAAGCGTGCGCGACTACGGTCAGGGCATCCCCGAGGCCGAGCTGCCCTTCGTCAAGGAGAAATTCTATAAAGGCTCGTCCAAGCAGCGCGGCAGCGGCATTGGCCTTGCCGTGACCGATGAAATCGTGTCGCTGCACGGCGGCACACTGGATATCGCGTCCACGCTGGGCGCGGGCACGACCGTGACGGTCACACTGCCCGCCGCTGAAGCCGAGGAAGCGCTCGGCATCACGGGCGCAATCCCGAAAATCCCGGATAATCCCTATACCCCCGAAGGAGATAACCCATGACAACGCAAAAGAAAACCACCATCGGCGGGCAGGCCATCATCGAGGGCATCGTTATGAAAGGCCCGAAAAAGACCTGCACGGTCGTGCGCCGCGCCAATGGCGAACTGGTGACAAAGGAAGAGGATGCGCATCAGCCGTCCGCTTTGTGGAAAAAGCCTGTGCTGCGCGGTGCTTACGGCCTGTTCATGGCCATGAAGGACGGCATCCAGGCCATCAATTATTCGGCGTCCTTTTTTGAGGATGAGGAGGCCGATGTCCCGCCCTCCAAGTTTGAGCTGTGGGTGGAAGAGAAGTTCGGCTCGGAAGGGCTGGATAAATTCATTCTCGGTATCTCGACCGTTATCGGCATCGCGCTGCCGGTCGCGCTGTTCCTGCTGCTGCCGAGCTTTCTCGGCGGCTTCGTGCCGGAGGGCTGGGGCGTACTTGCCCGCAATGTGCTCGAGGGCATCGTGCGCGTTATCATCTTTTTGATTTTCATGTGGTCGGTGTCGCACATGAAGGACATCCGCCGCACCTTTGAGTACCACGGCGCAGAGCATAAAACCATTTTCTGCTATGAGGCAGGTGAGGAGCTGACGGTGGAAAACGTGCGCCGTCAGAAAAAATACCATCCCCGCTGCGGCACGAGCTTCATGTTTGTGCTGATTATTATTGCGACCATCGTTTCGTCCATTGTGTTTTCCATCATCGACATCACCAACCCGTTTTTGCGTATGCTGGCGCATTTGATTCTGCTGCCGTTGGTGGTCGGCATCAGCTATGAGTTCAACCGCTATGCGGGGCGGTCGGAAAGTCTGGTATCGCGTGCGCTGCGCTGGCCCGGCCTGATGATTCAGCACCTGACCGTGTTCGAGCCGGACGACTCCATGATTGAGGTCGCGATTACCGGCATGAAGGCGGTTATTCCGGACGACGGCTCGGATAACTGGTAAACGCGCTGGCCCAAGGCGACGGGAGCCACCCCGAGGGGAGGGGGCAACTTTATCCTGCGCGCCCATTTCACAAGAAGAGGTGACCTTGTTTGACCAAGACGATTAACGATGTCTATATGGAGTTGTTTCACCGTCTCAAAGAGGCGAAGGACCCGCAGCCGTCGCTGTCCGCGCGCGAGCTGACCGCCTACGCCTGCAAGGCCGACAAGAACAAAACCGCAGACTGGGGGCATGCCTATCTGGATGATGCGACGGTGGATTATGCGCATCTGCTGTGCGATAAGTGTCTGGACGGTGAGCCGCTGGCCTATATCCTGGGGGAATGGGATTTTTACGGCCTAACCTTTCTGGTGGATAAAAATGTGCTGATTCCGCGGGCGGATACCGAGCCGCTTTGTGAGCTGGTAATCGAGCAGGCGAAGAAAAAAGTGTCGCCCCGCATTCTGGATTTGTGCTGCGGTTCGGGCTGCATCGGCATTGCGGCGGCGCATACGGTAAAGGATGCGCATGTTGCCGCTGTGGATAATTCCGAAGGCGCGCTGCGCGTCACGCGCGAAAACGCGCGGCGGCTGGGGGTGCAGAGCCGGTTTGTCGCGGTCAATGCGGATGTGCGGTTCCGTCCGCCGGGCAATATGGGACAATTCGATATCATCGTATCCAACCCGCCCTATGTGACCCGTGCCGAGATGCACCGGTTGGACAAGAGCGTTTACGATTACGAGCCGCACGAAGCGCTGTACGGCGGCGTGGACGGATTGGATTTTTACCGCTCGATTTGCTCCAAATGGGGTTCGCTGCTGGTGACGGGCGGGGTGATTCTGTTCGAGTGCGGGTGGCAGCAGGCGACCGATGTCGCCGCCATTCTGGAGGAAAACCGCTTCGGCGGCATCGGTATCACCGAGGACTTGGCCGGGGTGCCGCGCATCGTTTACGGCTACAATACCGAAATCAACGATTCGCTGGAATAAGCGGATGTTATGCCCATCATATTGGTGGGCATTTTTCTTGCGAAAATAAAACGAACAAATTTTCGATTTTTCTTGCTTTTGTATTTTGGCACTGCTATAATAAGAGCAGGAATTTTTTGAAACGTGCAGGAGGCTTTTCATGGCTACCAAGAAACAGTTGGAACCGGTCGCGCCGGCGGCCGATAAAAAGAAGGCGCTGGAGGCTGCGCTCGGACAAATCGAAAAACAGTTCGGCAAAGGCTCGGTCATGCGTCTGGGCGAAAACACCGGTATGAATATCGACCATATCCCGACCGGCTCGATTGGGCTGGACCTTGCGCTGGGCATCGGCGGCCTGCCGCGCGGCCGTATTGTGGAGATTTACGGGCCGGAATCCTCCGGTAAGACCACGGTTGCGCTGCATTGCGTGGCGGAAGCGCAAAAGCTGGGCGGCACCGCCGCCTTCATCGACGCAGAGCATGCGCTCGACCCGGTCTATGCGCAGGCACTGGGCGTGGACATTGACAGTCTGCTGGTCTCCCAGCCGGACACCGGCGAGCAGGGTCTGGACATCGCGGAAGCGCTTGTGCGCTCGGGTGCGATTGATATTGTGGTTATCGACTCGGTCGCCGCGCTCACCCCGCGCGCCGAGATTGAGGGCGAAATGGGCGATTCGTTTGTCGGCCTGCACGCCCGCATGATGAGTCAGGCGATGCGCAAGCTGGCCGGTTCGATTTCCAAATCCAACTGCGTCGCGATTTTCATCAACCAGCTGCGCGAAAAGGTCGGCGTCATCTACGGCAGCCCGGAGGTCACGACCGGCGGCCGCGCGCTCAAGTTCTATGCATCCGTGCGTCTGGATGTGCGCCGCATGGAGCACCTGAAAAACGGCACCGAAATGATTGGCAGCCATACGCGCGTTAAGGTAGTCAAGAACAAGGTCGCGCCCCCGTTTAAGGAGGCCGAGTTCGATATCATGTACGGCGAAGGCATTTCGCGCACCAGCGAGCTGGTCGATTTGGGCGTCAAGTACGGCATCGTCAACAAGTCGGGCGCATGGTTCTCGATGGGCGAGACCCGTCTGGGGCAGGGTCGCGACGCTGCCAAGCAGTATTTCAAGGACCATCCGGACATCGCGGACGATGTGCAGAAGCAAATCATGGAAAAGGTGGAGGAGGAGCGCCGCAATGCACATCAGGCGATGACGGCCAAGCCGGGTACGCCCGTTGCCGCGCCGGCGGCCAAACCCGCTGCAGCCAAGGCCAGCTCGTCCAAGGCGGTTTCGATTGACGCGGATGATTTTGACGACCTCGACGAAGAATGAGTGAGGATAAATACCGCGCGGCGCTGGATGCTGCGGCCAAGCAGCTTTCCTACCGCGCGCTGAGCGCCAAGGGCCTGCGCGAAAAGCTGCTGGATAAGGGTCACGACGAGCAAGCCGCGGATTACGCGCTCGCGTGGCTGACCGAACGGCATCTGCTGGACGACGCGGCCTATGCCGAAAGCGTCGTGCGCAGCTGCGCCCGCAAGGGGTACGGCGAAATGCGCATCCGGCAGGAGCTGACGCGCCGTGGGGTCGACCGGGAGACGGCGGAGGCCGCGCTCGCGGGCTTTTCGCCCGACCGCGCGCAGTTGGTCGCGCTGCTGGACAAACGCCTGCACGGCGATGTGTCCGACCGCAAGGAGATTGATAAAGCGGTTGCCTTTTTGCAGCGGCGCGGCTTTTCGTGGCAGGATATCCGCGATGCGCTCGCGGAATACGGACAAAGCCTGCCGGATATGTTTGAATAAAAAGAAGCGTGCTGTGCACGCTTCTTTTTGTATTTTTCGGAAAATCCGTCGATTTTACCGCGCTTTGCTTGCATACGCCATGCAGTTGGGGTATCATAATAGCAGATAACAAATCATACCGGAAAGGAAGTATTTCCATGGAAACCATGCAGATTCCCGCCCGCGCGGATGTCGCCGCGCAGGACAAGTGGGCGATTCACGATTTGTTTGCAACCGATGAGGATTGGCGCGCCGCGCTTGCGGCGGCAAAGGAGTATGTGCCGCAGGTGCAGGCGTTCCGCGGCCGTCTGGGTGAGAGCGCCGAGACACTGCTGGACTACCTGCGGCTGGACGATGCAATCAGCCTTGCGTTTGACGCGCTGGTGCATTATGCGCAGCGCAAAAGTGACGAGGATACCCGCGTCGCGGCCTATCAGGAAATGGTCAGTCAGGTGACGCGGCTTGCGGTCGAGTTGCAGTCGGCGGCAGCGTTCCAGACGCCTGAGCTGCTTGCGATTCCGGACGATACGCTCGCGGGCTTTTATCAAACCGCGCCCGAGCTGGAGCTGTACCGCCTGAACATCGACCGTGTGCGCCGCCGCCGTGCGCATGTGCTGTCGGACAAGGAAGAGGCGCTGCTCGCTGCCGCAGGCGAGATGGCCGCCGCGCCCGACGACGTGTTCTCCATGCTCAATGACGCGGATTTGAAATTCCCGGATGCGGTGGATAAGGACGGGAACAAGCACCCGGTCACGCACGGCACGTATATTCCGCTCATGCAGTCCTATGACCGTGCTTTGCGCAAGTCTGCGTTCGATTCGCTCTATTCGGTCTATGGCCAGTTCCGCAACACGGCGGCCTCCATCCTGTCCGCGCAGATGAAGCAGCTGCTGTTCTTCTCGAACGCCCGCAAATATCCCTCGACGCTTGCCGCCGCGCTCGACGGCACCGAGGTCGATCCGCAAATCTACCACAACCTGATTGACGCAGTGCACCGTTCGTTCGCGCCGATGTACCGTTATGTTGCGCTGCGCCGCCGTGCGCTCGGCGTGGACGCGCTGCACATGTATGATTTGTATGTGCCGGTGGTCGAGGGTGTGGAAATGAAGTTCACCTTCGATGAGGCCAAGGAGATTGCACTCAAGGCGCTCGCGCCGCTCGGTGAGGATTATCTGAACCTGCTGCGCGAAGGCTTCGCAAACGGCTGGATTGACGTATACGAAAATGAAGGCAAGCGTTCGGGCGCATATTCCGCGGGCGCGCGCGTGCATCCGTTTGTGCTCTTGAACTTCAAGGGTACGCTGGACGACGTGTTCACGCTGGTGCACGAGATGGGCCATGCGATTCATTCCTATCTGTCCAACAAGCATCAGCCGACCGCCTATCAGGACTATGTGATTTTCGTCGCGGAGGTCGCCTCGACCTGCAACGAAGCGCTGCTGATGGAGTATCTGCTCTCGGTCACCGAGGACATAAAGCAGCGCGCCTATCTCATCAACCATTTCCTCGAGCAGTTCCGCGGCACGCTGTACCGCCAGACCATGTTTGCGGAGTTCGAGCTGCGGGTCAACGAAATGACCCAGCGCGGCGAGGGCACGACCGCCGAGGCGCTTTGCGCGCTGTACAAGGATTTGAACGTGCAGTATTTCGGGCCGGATATGGTCGTTGACGACGAGATTGCGCTCGAGTGGGCGCGCATCCCGCACTTCTATTATGATTACTATGTCTATCAGTACGCCACGGGCTATGCCGCGGCGATTGCGCTGTCGCGCCGCATTCTGCGCGAGGGCGAGCGCGCGGTGCGCGACTATCTGGGCTTCCTGTCGGGCGGCTGCTCGGCCGACCCGATTACGCTGCTGCGCGGCGCGGGCGTCGACATGCGGGGCTCCGCCCCGGTCGAGGATGCGACACGTCTGTTTGACGAGCTTATCGGTGAAATGGAAGCGCTTCTCGCGTGACAAACATGTGCAAATCCTGTATAATGAGTTAAGATATTGGAGAGGAGAGATCGAATGCCGAAAATCGGATTGATCTCGCTCGGCTGCGCCAAGAATCTGGTGGACAGCGAGCATATGCTGGCCCTGCTGCGCGCGGCGGGCTGGGAAATAACCGAGGATATGGCTGAGGCCGACGTGGGCGTGGTCAACACCTGCGGCTTTATCGAAGCGGCCAAGAGCGAGGCTATCGAGACCATTCTCGAGACCGCGCAGTATAAGCAGACCGGCAACATGAAAGGTCTGGTCGTCACGGGCTGTCTGGTGCAGCGCTATGCGCAGGAAATGCAGAAGGAGCTGCCGGAAATTGACGCCATCTGCGGCACGGGCAGCTATGAAAACATTGTAGACGCGGCAAACGCCGCGCTCGGCGGCCATCATGCCGCGTACATGGCGGATATGGCGTCGGCGGCGCTCGAGGGCGACCGCGACCGTCTGACCCCGCCCTACACCGCTTACTTCAAGATTGCCGAAGGCTGCTCCAACCGCTGCGGCTACTGCATCATCCCCAAGCTGCGCGGGCCGTACCGCTCGCGTGAAATGGCGGCTTTGCTGGAAGAAGCGCGTCAGTTGTCGGATGCCGGGGTGAAGGAGCTTATCGTTATTGCCCAGGACATCACAAAATACGGTATGGATTTACCGGAGCACAAACGTCTGCTGCCCGCACTGCTGCGGCAGCTGTGCGAGCTGGATTTTACGTGGGTGCGTCTGCACTATCTGTACCCCGACCAGATTACCGACGAGCTGATTGATGTGATTGCAGCCGAGCCGAAAATCGTCAAGTATCTGGACATTCCGCTGCAGCATGTGTCAAAGCGCATCCTGCGCGCGATGCACCGTCCGGGAGACGGCGAGGAATTTGCCGCGCTCATCGCAAAGCTGCGCGCGCGTATCCCGGGACTGGTGCTGCGCACCAGCCTGATTGTCGGCCTGCCGGGCGAAACCGAAGAGGAATTCGCGGAGCTCTGCAGCTTTTTGCAGGAGACCCAAATCGAGCGCGTCGGCGTATTTGAGTTTTCGCCCGAAGAGGGGACGGAAGCCGCTGAACTGCCCGACCAAATCGATGCGGAGACCAAAGCCAACCGTCGCCTGATTGTGGAGGAATTGCAGTCGGGCGTGCTCGACGATTACAATACCGCGCGCCACGGCGAAGTGATGGACGTTTTGTGCGAGGGCTGGGATGACGAGCAGCAGCTCTGGTACGGCCGCACCTATGCCGACTCGGTCGAGGTGGACGGGCATGTGTATTTTGAAAGCGACGACGCGCCCACAGCGGGCGAATTTGTGCCGGTGTTGATTACCGAAAGCCTTGGGCCCGACCTGCTCGGCGTCCGGCAAAAGGGGGAATAAAAAATGACAACAGCCAATAAAATCACGCTTACCCGCATTGCGATGATTCCGTTTTTCCTGTATTTCGCGTCGCAGCCGATGTTTATTTATGATGAAGCGACCTCTGCACAGACTTTCGTGCCGACCTTTATATTTCCGACGGCGACGGTCGTGGCGCTGGTTTTGTTCTGCGTGGCGAGCTTCACGGATTTTCTCGACGGTTACGTTGCCCGCAAGTACAATCAGGTGACCGACTTCGGCAAGTTCGTCGACCCGCTGGCGGATAAGCTGCTCGTATCCTCGGCGCTCATCCTGTTCGCCGAGCAGGGCGCAATCGCGGGCTGGATGGTGTGCGTCATCCTTGCACGCGAACTGATTATCACCTCGCTGCGCGTGGTCGCGGCGAACAAGGGCCGCGTGCTGGCCGCAACGTGGACGGGCAAGGTCAAAACCTGCGTGCAGATCGGCGGCATCATTCTAATCTACCTGTATTACATCATTTTCCCGTCTTTTGGCTTCTATGGGCCGGGATGGGCGCTGCCACCGGAGATTATTGGGACCGTACCAGAGTATGTGGCAACCATGAATATCCCGCTGACCGTTATCGGCTGGGTGGTCACGCTGGTGACCATTTATTCCGGCTGGGATTACCTGCGCAAGAACTGGGACATCATCAAGGATGGCGCGGTCAAGCAAAAGTAACGTAAGAAAAAGGACAGGCTTGCCTGTCCTTTTTTTGTTCCCTTTTGCGCGAAATTCCTGTACAATAGAAGCAGCAATGACTGAAAGGGGAAAGAGGTATGTCGATTCAGGAAATCTGCCGGGTCGCGGAGTGTGCGCGGCTGGGCGAAGGCTTGTATTCCATCACCATGCATGCGCCCGCCATCTGCGAGAAGACGCAGGTCGGCCAGTTTGTGCATATCGCGTGCGGCGAGGGCAATCTGCTGCGCCGTCCGATTTCGATTTGCGACTGGCAGGACGGCAATCTGCGCATCGTGTTTCAAGTCAAGGGCGAGGGGACGAAGTGGCTCGCCGCCCGCAAGGAGGGGGACGAGCTGGATGTGCTCGGGCCGCTCGGCCATGGGTTTGACACCAAAGCCCTCGGCGCAAAGCCCATCTTCATCGGCGGCGGCATCGGCGTGCCGCCCATGCTTGCATGCGTCAAAAAGGCGGCGGGCGAGGGCGCGCAGCCGCGCGCGATTCTCGGCTTCCGTAATCAGGATGCCGTGATTCTCGAGGACGATTTTAAGGCGGCATGCGAAGCATTCGTCACGACCGACGACGGCTCGTATGCGCGGCACGGCTTTGTCACCGATGTGCTCAAAAAACTCGTTACGGACGCGACCGGCGTGGCTGCCTGCGGCCCCAAGCCGATGCTCAAAGCCATCGCCGCCATCGCGGATGAAGCCGGCCTGCCCTGTCAGGTCTCGATGGAGGAGCGCATGGGCTGCGGCATCGGCGCTTGTCTGGTGTGCGCCTGCGCGCTCAAGGCGGAGAACGGCGAAACCCGGTACGGCCACGTCTGTAAGGACGGGCCGGTGTTTGACGCAAAGGAGGTCGAGTGGTAATGGCGGATTTGAGAGTGAATTTCTGCGGCGTGGAGCTGAAAAACCCCATCACGACCGCGTCCGGCACGTTCGGCTTCGGCCACGAGTACGGCGAGTTTTTTGATTTGTCGCTGCTTGGCGGCATCGGCGTCAAAGGCCTGACCCCGACCGAGCGGCTCGGCAACCCCGCGCCCCGCATCGCGGAGACCCCGGCGGGCATTCTCAACTGCGTGGGACTGCAAAATCCGGGCATTGACCGTTTTATCGCCGAGCAAATCCCGTTCCTGCGGCAGTACGACACCGCGATTATTGCGAACGTGTCGGGCAATACGGTCGAGGAATACGAGGGCATGGTCGAAAAGATTTCGGACGCGGACGTGGACCTCATCGAAATGAACATCTCCTGCCCGAACGTGAAGTGCGGCGGTATGGCGTTCGGCACGCGGCCGGACATGGTCGAGGAAGTCGTGTCGGCGGCGAAAAAGAAGGCGAAAAAGCCGCTGATTGTCAAGCTGTCGCCTAACGTCACCGACATCACCGAGATTGCGCGCGCCGCCGAAGCCGCAGGCGCGGACGCTTTAAGCCTTATCAACACGCTGCTGGGCATGCGCATCAATATTGAGACGCGCAAGCCTATCCTGTCCAACATCATGGGCGGCTTGTCGGGTCCTGCGGTGTTCCCGGTCGCGGTGCGCATGGTCTATCAGGTGCGCAAGGCGGTTTCCGTGCCGATTCTCGGCATGGGCGGCATCCGCACGGGCAAGGACATCGTGGAAATGCTGCTTGCGGGCGCGGATGCGGTTGCAATGGGCACGGTCATGTTTGCCGACCCGATGGCGCCCGTCAAGGCGCTGCGCGAGCTGGAAGAGTGGATGGACGCGCATGGCGTAAAATCGGTTTCCGAGCTGTCCGGCGCGGTGGAGGTCTAAAGCATGACCACGGTTTACCTCATCCGTCACGCCGAGGCCGAGGGCAATGTCTATCGCCGCTGCCACGGGCAGTATGACAGCCTGCTCACGCCTCGCGCGTATCAGCAGCTGCCGTATCTGGCAAAGCGGTTTGAAAACGTGCCGCTGGACGCAGTGTATGCGTCCGATTTGTTCCGCGCGCGCACGACTGCCAAGGCGGTCGCCGCGCCGCACGGGCTGAATGTGGAAATCCATCCGGTGCTGCGCGAAATCGACATGGGCGATTGGGAGGATTTGCCGTGGGCCGAGTTGCCGCGCATCTGGCCGGAGGAATATGCCGTTTGGCGCGCGCGTCCATGGGATGCGGTGCCGCCGCACGGCGAGAGCGTCATGCAGGCAGGGCGGCGCATGCTGGACGGTGTGAAGCGGTTGGTGCAGGAGCACGACGGACAGCAAATCGCCGTTGTGACGCACGGCTCAGCCATCCGCGGCGCGTTGACCATCGCGCACGGCTTTGCGCCCGAGCAGATGGGAGAAATCGGCTGGGGCGACAACACCTGCGTTGCCAAGCTCGGGTTTGACGGGGAAGGACACATTGACGTGGTGTACGAAAACGACGCTTCCCATCTGCCGCAGGAGCTGTCCACCTTTGCCTCCATCGGCTGGACGGATAACAAGGGTGTGCCGAACACGCCGCAGCTCTGGTTCCGCCGCGCTGACCCGATGGACGCGGAAGACGCGGACAAGATTGTTACGTTTATGCGCGAGCTGCATCAAAACGCCTACGGTACGGACACAGGGCTGGATGCCGCGGCCCTGCTCGCGGACGTGGCGCGCGCGCAGCGCGTGTCGCCGCGCTCGTGCTGCTTCGGCTGTTTGGAGGACGGCACGCCCGTGTCGCTCGTCTACCTCAAAACATGGTATGACGATGAGCCGGCGGTCGGGCTGGTCGGCGGCTTTTGTATCAACGCGGCATTTCGCGGCCACGGCCTGAGCGGGCAGATTCTCGGGCAGGCCATCAGCGTGTACCGCGCGCTCGGCAAGGATTACTTATGCGCGCATGTCGCGTCGGAAAACGCGCGTGCACAGGGTTTTTATCACAAATTCGCATTCGAGCAGCGCGGCGAATATCGGGACGAAAACGGCCTACATTTCCGTATGTTCAAGCGGATTTGCATAGATTGACGCATTTTGGAAGGGCATTCTACCGTCGGTAGAGCGCCCTTCTTCCGTCTGTCGGTTGCCGCGCGCAACGCATTCTGCTATGCTGAAAGCAGGAAAAGGGAGGTGGAGCATATGGATGCAAGGAATACGGGCGCGCTGATTGCCGCGCGGCGCAAGGCATTGGGGCTGACGCAAAAGCAGCTGGCCGAACGGCTGCTGGTGTCGGATAAGGCGGTCAGCAAATGGGAAAACGGGGTATCACTTAGATAAAGATACCACACCAATCCCACGCTGACTTTTGCTCAACCGATACAGCCGGAGGACTGGATAACAAGAAAAGGCGGTATGCGACCCGTGGAGGGGTAGCGTACCGCCTTTTCTTGTGGGGGTTTCCAAAGGGGGCAACGCCCCCATTTGGCACACGACT
>NZ_CALWUQ010000015.1 GCF_944384695.1 uncultured Agathobaculum sp.
CTATCGGCTACATACTCCTTTGGACGGCGCATAAAAGGGCGCGCTGCAGATTTCATTTCTGCAACGCGCCCTTTTGTTATCCCAGCTTTTCCTTGCGCTCGCGGCCGTCGCGCAACAGCGCGGTCAGGGTTTCGCGGTCGCCCGCGCGGATGGCGCGGCGGTATTCGTCCAGATGGGTGATGATTTCGTCAATCTCTGCGGCAAGCGGCTCGGCGTTGCACAAAAACAACTCGCTCCACATGGTTTCGTTGAGCTTTGCCACACGGGTCAAATCCTTGTAGCTGCCTGCCGAGTAGCCGTTGTGCTTGTCCGCCTCCGGGCTTTTGATGTAGGCCGAGGATACGACATGCGCCAACTGCGAGGTAAAGGCAATCATCTTGTCGTGCTGCGCGGCGGTGCAGCGCACGGTCTGCCCGAAGCCGAGCGACATAAAGTACGCCTCCAACTGCTCAAGCACGCGCTCGGTGCTGCTTTCCGTCGGCACAAAAATCATGCTCGCGCCGTCAAACAGCGTCGGCAGCGCGAAATCCAGACCGGAAAACTCGCGGCCCGCCATCGGGTGCCCGCCGACAAAGTGCACGCCCGCGTCCAGCGCGGCCTGCTCGAGATGCTCGACCATAAACTGCTTGACGCCGACCATATCGACCACAACGCAGCCCTTTTTCAGTTTCGGCATGTTTTCCAGCAGCCAGTCGACGGTCGCCTGCGGATACAGGCCGATGATGACCAAATCGGCTTCCTTATACAGCGCTTCGGTGGCGATGGCGTCAATCGAGCCGTCTGCCAGCGCCTGCTCGGCGGTGCGGCGGGTGCGGTTCCAGCCAAGGACGCGGCTGAGCGTGCGCGCCTTGATGGCCTTGGCCATCGAGCCGCCCATCAGGCCGAGACCAGCGATGAGTACGGTGTCAAACATAGGGGGTCACTCCTCTTTTCTGGGGTTTACGCGGCAGATATGCCGCCAAATCGGGGTAATGCGGCAGATGATGAACACAATCAGCGCGCCGGCGAGGTTGAGAATCAAATCGTCAATATCGCACGAGCCGGCGCCCGTATAGACCTGTGTGACTTCGACCGCCGTGATGCCGAGCGTGAGCGTCGCTGCAAAGAAAAAGATGCTGCGCTGCCAGCGGAACAGCGCGGGCAGGAACACGCCCATCGGCGCGAAGGCAATCAGGTTGCCCAGCAGGTTGAGAATCACCAGCCGCAGCGAGATATTGCCGTAACCGTAGGCAATCAGGTAGTTTTTAATCGTGCACAGCGGCTCCAGATTAACCGCGTCCAGCTGCGCGTGCATCGAAATGCCGCGGCCAAAGGCATTGTCGAAAAACAACACGTTCGCCAACACCCAGAGGTAATACCAGAACAGCAGCAGCATATAGTCGTGCCGCCGTTTGGCGCGCGCGCCCTTGGGTACGCCGTAGAACAGCGCGATGCCCAGCAGCACGACAAACGCCGCGGCGAACGCAAATTTCTGCTCCGGCCCGACGATATATTCCGGCGCCAGCTCGTAATACAGGTTAAAGCAAAGCAGGGCGGCGCTCGCAACGACCGCCAGCCTGCGAATCAGGGTCTTCAAAACAGGTTATTCCCTTTCTTACAGGTTTTCCGCTTCGCGCAGCCAGAGCGCCGCGCAAGCGTCCGACGGCATGCGCCAGTCGCCGCGGGGCGACAGCGTGATGGTGCCGACCTTGGGACCGTCCGGCAGGCAGGAGCGCTTGAACTGCTGCGAGAAGAAGCGGCGCAGGAACGTGGTCAGCCACTTCTTGATGGTCGCGTCGTCATATGCGCCCGCAAAGGTTTTGCGTGCAATACGGTAGATTTTGCGCGGCGAATAACCGAAACGCAGCATATAATAAAGGAAAAAGTCATGCAGCTCGTACGGGCCGACCAAATCCTCGGTTTTCTGGCTGATTTCGCCGTCCTTGGGCGGCAGCAGCTCGGGAGAGACCGGCGTATCCAGCACGTCGCACAGCACGTCGCTCAGCTCGCCCAGCGTGCGGTCGGCCTCGTAGGCCACCAGATAGCGCACCAGCGTTTTGGGGATGGAGGCGTTGACGCCGTACATACTCATGTGGTCGCCGTTGTAGGTCGCCCAGCCGAGCGCCAGCTCGGACAGGTCGCCCGTGCCGACCACCATGCCGCCGTGCTTGTTGGCAAGGTTCATCAGCACCAGCGTGCGCATACGCGCCTGCCCGTTTTCAAACGTCACCGAAAGGTCGTCCTTGCTCTGGCCGATGTCGGCAAAGTGCTGGTCGACCGCAGCTTTGATGTCCACGGTCTGAAGCGTGACGCCATAAGCGTCCGCCAGCTTTTCCGCGTTGCCGCGCGTGCGCGCGGTCGTGCCGAAGCAGGGCATGGTCACCGCGAGGATACCCTTGCGGTCAAGCCCCAGCATATCGAAGGCGTGCACGGCAACGATGAGCGCGAGCGTGGAATCCAGCCCGCCCGACAGGCCAATCACGGCGGTTTTCGCGTGCGTATGGCGCAAACGGGTGGCAAGGCCGGTGGCCTGCAAGGTCAGGATTTCCTCACAGCGCTCGTCGCGCAGCGCCTTGCTTACGGGCACAAACGGGGTGCGCGGGAAGCTGCGGTCGGTGAGGTCGCAGTCCGCAGCCGGCAGACGGAAGGAAAATTCGCCCGTCGGCACGCTCTGGAAGGTGTTCATGCGCTGCCGCTCGTGCGCCAGACGCTGCAAATCAATGTCGGCATAGGTGATGCCATGGGTGAACATGCGGCTTTCGGCCAGCAGCGCGCCGTTTTCCGCAATCAGGTTGTGTCCTGCAAACACTAAGTCCTGCGTGGATTCACCAAAGCCCGCGTCCGCATACAGATAAGCGCACAGCAGTCGGCCGGACTGCTGCCGCACAAGGTCACGGCGATAAGCGGCCTTGCCAATGATTTCATCCGAGGCGGACAGGTTGGCGATGATATACGCGCCGCCCTGCGCCAGCATGGTCGAGGGCGGATTGGGCACCCACAGGTCCTCGCAGATTTCCACGCCAAAGGTAAACAGCGGCGCGTCCTCGCAGGTGAACACCTGACCGGTCACGACCGGCACGCAGACCGCTTCGCCGCTGCCGTCCCGCACGGTCACGCCCTCCATGCCGTCCAGCATTTCCCCGGAAACGAAGTGGCGCTGCTCATAGAACTCGGAATAATTCGGCAGATGCTGCTTGGGCACGAAAGCGAGCACCTCGCCGCGGCACAGGACAGCGGCGCAGTTATACAGCTTGCCGCGCACGCGCAGCGGCAAGCCGACCAGCACGACCGCCCCCAGCTTAGCGGTCTCGCGGCAGACGGTTTCGAGCGCATCCAGCGCGCCGTCCAGCAGCGCCTCCTGCAAAAACAGGTCGCCGCAGGTATAGCCGGTCAGGCAAAGCTCGGGGAACACAATCAGGCGCGCGCCCTTGGCAGCGGCCTGTTTTGCCTGCTCTATGATTTCGGAAGCGTTATAGGCGCAGTCCGCCACGCGCAAATCGGGCGTTGCGGCAGCGATTTTGACAAATCCATCCTGCATTCCAGTTTTCCTCCAGATATTCAGATATGGTTAGTATACCCTTTTTTGCCCCGATACGCAAGGGATTTTGCCCGATGCGGGCCACGGGCGACACGGAAGGACAAAAAAAGCGCCGTCCGCCTGCCGGGAAGGCAGAAAGGACGGCGCTGTGCCGTTTGGAGCATGCGTTCAGCCGATGCAGCCGAACAGGAATGCCGCGCCCGACAGCAACACCAGCCCCGCGATATTGGCCAGCGTGAACACCAGCAGATAGCGCGGCAGCGAGGCATTTTCCGCGCGTAAGTACAGCTTGAGTGAGATGAGACTTGCCAGCGAGGCAATCGGCGTGCCCAGCCCGCCGACGTCCACACCGGCCAGCAGCGCGCCTGCGTTATCGGTAAAGCCGCTCAGCAGCACCGCCGCAGGCACGTTGCTGATGACCTGACTGGCCAGCACGCTGGTCCAGTAGGTGCTGCGCTCGAGCAACAGCTCCAGCGCGCTGCGCACCGCGTCGATGCGGCCGATATTGCCTGCAAAGATGAAAAAGCAGACAAAGGTGAACAGCAGCGCATAGTCCACCCGTGCGAACAGGCCGCGCGCGAACAGCAGCAGGCACAGGGCGACCACTGCGGTCACGATACCGTAATGCAGCACATGCACGACCGACAGCAGACACAGCACAAACAGCAGGCACAACAGCATAAACAGGCGCGGCTGCGCAATATGCTCGCGCTGCGGGAAGGTGATTTCAATGGTCTCGCCCCGCGTCCACAGCGCGGCCACTGACAGCGCGAGCAGGCTGACCAGCGTCAGCGGCAGCACCACGCGCAGGAACGCGCCGAAGCTCAGCCCGTAATACGAGCAGAGAAACAGGTTTTGCGGGTTGCCGACCGGGGTCGCCATACTGCCGAGGTTGGCGGCCAGCGTTTGCAGCACGACCACGCGGATGAGCGCCTCCATGCGGCCGACATGGCCGAGCACCAGCACGGTGAACGGCACAAAGGTGATGAGCGCCACATCGTTGGTAATCAGCATGGAGCAGAAAAACGGCAGCAGCACCAACGCCAGATACAGCAGGCGAAGCTGCTTCCGGCCAGTCAGCAGACACTGCGCCAGCACGGTGAACAAGCCGCACTGCTGCAAGCCCGCCACCACCGCCATCAGGCAGAACAGCAGACACAGCACGCGCAGGTCGATGTAGCCGGCATAGGCCGCGTCGGGCGGCACCGCCAGCATGGACAGCACGGCGCACACAAACGAAATGAGCAGGACGGCCTCGCGGCGGGCAAAGCCGCCCAGTTTAATCAAAAAGGGATGCATCACAGGGCCTCATTTCCGGAAAAATCCGTATGCAATATACAAAAGGACAAAACAAACGGCAGGTATTGCCAAAAGCAATACCTGCCGGGTTTCAGACAGCTTGCAGCCCTGAAAGGGCCGGCCGAGCAATCGGAAAATTACTTGAGCTCAACCTTAGCGCCAGCAGCCTCGAGCTTCTCCTTGATCTCGTTGGCTTCAGCTTCCGGAGCAGCTTCCTTGATGGTCTGCGGAGCGGAGTCAACCTTCTCCTTCGCTTCCTTCAGGCCCAGACCGGTGATCTCACGAACAACCTTGATAACATTGATCTTGGAGGAACCAGCCTCAACCAGAACAACGTCGAAATCGGTCTTAGCGTCAGCAGCAGCAGCCTCGCCAGCGCCAGCAGCAGCACCTGCAACAGCAACCGGGGTAGCGGATACGCCAAATTCTTCTTCCAGAGCCTTTACCAGCTCAGAGAGCTCCATAACCTTGAGCTCTTTTACAGCTTCCATAATCTCTTGAACAGTCATGGGATAAACCTCCATTTAAGTTATTTTTTTAATGTTTGTAATTACTCCGCAGCGGGAGCCTCTTCAGCGGGAGCTTCCTCCGCAGCCGGGACCTTCGCGGCAACCAGATCGGCTACCTTCATGTCCTCGTTGCCCTCAGCCTTCTTAACGATAGCATCACAGGCAATAGCAAGCTGCATAATGGGGAAGTTGAAGCTGTACAGTACCTGAGCGATAAGGACTTCCTTGCTCGGCATGTTAGCCAGCTTCTTGACCTCGGCCTCGTCGATTACCTTGCCTTCCAGGTAACCGGCCTTGATCGTGAAGTTCTCGTGGGTCTTAGCGAAGTCACCCAGAATCTTAGCGGGCGCGATAACGTCGTCCGTGGTGGAAATCGCCAGCGCGGAAGTGCCGTTCAGGTGCTCTTCCAGAGCGTCAAAGCCCAGTTCCTTCGCCGCAAAGCGGATCAGGGTGTTCTTGATGACCATATACTCAACGCCTGCTTCACGCAGCTGACGGCGGAGCTTGGTATCATCCTCAACGTTGATGCCCTTGTAATCAACCAGCACGCCGGCCGGAGAATTCTTGATCTTCTCTACCAGAGACGCAACCAGAGCCTTCTTCTCTTCCAGAACCTTTGCATTCGGCATCTTTTTCACCTCCTAAAAAATAAAAGTACCCTCCCGGTGCAAAGACACAGGGAGGGTACACAGAAAACCACATGAAGATGGGAAAAATCCATTCCGTGTTGACCTCGGCGGGCGGCGGGAAACGCCTTTAAAGCCTTGCGGCTGCCTGCTGTCTTTGACCAAGCTCTAATATTATATCGAATAAAAGCCAAACTGTCAAGAAAAATTCGCAAAAATTATTTGGAATGGGAAAGCAAATCTAATTTTGGTGAAATAAAACAAAATCAGAAAAGAATTTCCAATCCTATTGTGCAAATAACAAAAATATGTTAAACTGAGCTTGAAAACCAACAAAGGGGGAATACCATGCGAACCTTATATAAACGAGTGCTCAGCCTTGTCTGTGCCGGCTTGATGCTGCTGCCGGCAGCGGCCGGCGCGGCGGGCGGCACGCAGCGGGCCAGCCTGCCGATGGGCGGCACGATGGTCTATCTGGAGATGGGCGCGGGCCGTACAGGCGAAGTCACGCTGGCGAATAACCGCCTGTTCCAGACGCAGTCCGCTTCCGGCCATGTCAGCGCCAAAGCGTCCGAGGGCGGCAAATCCGTGGTAGCGTCCATCAACGGCGGCTATTTTGACGCCTACAGCGGCGGTGCAACGGTTTACGCAACGGTCATCCAGGGCGGCGAAGTGGTCAACGGCGGCGGCGAAAAGCCGACGCTGGCCTTTACTTCCTCCGGCAAGCCGTTGATTGACCGCGTGAAAATCGAAACCAAAATCGCTTTCCGCGGCGAGGACAGTGCCACGGTCACAGCGTATTCGGTCAACGCTTACGATGCGAACAACGCATGGGCGAGCTATCTGATTACGCCGGTATACGGCAAAGCCATCAACGTCGGCGCGGGCGCACGCATCATCACCATCCAGAACAGCGTTGTAACGAACATTCAGGTCGGCGGCACGGTGCCTGCGCTGTCGTGGGGCACGACCGTACTGGTTATCAACCAGAGCGCATGGAACAATCTGGCGACCTACACGCTTGAGCCGCAAATCGGAAACGACGCAGTGCGCAAGACCGTATACACGCCGCAGCATGACAGCGCCTCCGAGTGGACGGATATTGTCAACGGCGTAGGCGCAGGCCCGCTGCTGCTCAAGGACGGCGTGGATGTCTGCAACGAAAACAGTGACTTTACCGACCCCAAGCAGTCCCCGGACTATGTTTCCTCCCGTTCGTTTGCGGCCATCATGGGCGACGGCCGTCTGGTACTCGGCAGCGCGAGCAGCGCTTCGATGCGCAGCATTGCGCAGTACCTCAAGGGTCTGGGCGCAGTCGACGCAATGGCGCTCGACGGCGGCGCTTCCACCTTCCTGAGCATCGGCGGTTCGACCGTGCAGAGCGCGGGCCGCAACCTGACCAATGTGCTGCACATTGTGGACTATGCTTCGGGCACACTGCCGCAGGGTATCCAGCCGCGCGACTTTGACACGCCCTCCAGCTGGGCGGCGCAGACCATAAGCGATGCAGCCGCGGCCGGGATTGTGCCGTCTGCACTGCAAAACGGCTATCAGAAGAACATCACCCGCAAGGAGTTCTGCCAAATCATCGACGCACTGCTGCACCAGAAGCTGTCGGATTACGACCAAGAGCTCTATCTGACCGGCATTTCATACGATGAAGCACGCGCAGCGCTGACCGATACGTGGGATGCAAGCGTACTGGCCTGCTACCGCTTCGGCATCATCAACGGCGTGGGCAACAACAAATTCGGCCCGAACGAAAGCCTGACCCGCGAGCAGGCGGCAAAAATCCTGATGGGCGCGGCCAAGATGCTCCAGCTGCCCGGCAGTGAGGCAAATAATTCGTGGGCGGATGCTTCGCAGATTTCGTCGTGGGCGCATGAGGGCATCAACTATGTTGTCGGCGCGGGCATTATGAACGGCACGGGTGAAAATAAGTTCGACCCGCAGGGCCTGTTCACCCGCGAGCAGGCGATTGCAACAGCATATCGTATGATGGGCTGATATAACAAAACAACAAAAAAGCACGCTGGAAACAGCGTGCTTTTTATTGTTCATGAAATCTGTATCAGACAGACGCTTACGCCATCAGCTTGGCAGCGTTGACCTTGACGCCGGGGCCCATGGTGGAAGCCACAACGCAAGAGCGGACGTACTGGCCCTTGGCAGCAGCCGGCTTTGCCTTGATGATTGCGCCCATCAGTGCGTCGAAGTTATCCTGCAGCTTCTCCGCGCCGAAGGAAGCTTTGCCAATCGGGCAGTGGATGATGTTGGTCTTGTCCAGACGGTACTCAATCTTACCAGCCTTGGACTCCTGAACCGCCTTGGCAACGTCCATGGAAACCGTGCCGGCCTTCGGGTTCGGCATCAGGCCCTTAGGACCGAGCACACGGCCCAGACGGCCAACCAGACCCATCATGTCCGGGGTAGCGATAACAACGTCGAACTCAAAGAAGTTCTCCTTCTGGATGCGCTCCATCAGATCCTCTGCGCCAACGATGTCTGCGCCGGCAGCCTGTGCCTCGTCAGCCTTCGCACCCTTGGCGAAAACAGCAACACGGACATTCTTGCCGATGCCGTGCGGCAGTACGATTGCGCCGCGAACCTGCTGGTCAGCGTGACGGGAGTCAACGCCCAGCTTGACGTGCAGCTCGATGGTCTCATCGAACTTGGCCTTGGCAGTGGAAACAACAGTGGCAAGCGCTTCTGCCGGATCGTACAGCTTGGAACGATCAATGGTCTTTGCGCTGTCTACATACTTTTTACCTTTATGCACAATAAATCCTCCTTAAGTGGTAATGCGGGAATAGGCTAAACCTAACCCTCCCACTTTGACCGGCGCCTGCAAAAAGCGCGGTCAAAATCCATTCAGCTTAACTTAAAACTTATTCCTCGACGGTGATACCCATCGAACGGGCGGTGCCTGCGATCATGCTCATCGCAGCTTCCAGAGAAGCGGCGTTCAGGTCGGGCATCTTGGTCTCCGCAATCTTCTGGCAGTCAGCCTTGGACAGCTTGGCAACCTTGGTCTTGTTCGGAACGGCCGAACCGGACTCGATGCCGCAGGCCTTCTTAATGAGGACCGGCGCCGGGGGAGTCTTAGTGATGAAGCTGAACGAACGGTCGGCATAGACCGTGATGACAACCGGGATGATCATACCGGCTTCGTTCTTGGTGCGCTCGTTGAATTCCTTGGTGAACGCCATAATGTTGACGCCGTGCTGGCCGAGGGCCGGACCTACCGGGGGAGCCGGGGTTGCCTTGCCTGCGGGAATCTGGAGCTTAATATAACCTACTACTTTCTGTGCCATGTTGAAAGGTTCCTCCTTCAAAAAATGTGGTAATTGGCGAGTCCCTTCTGCGGGAGCTCTCCCACTTGCCGCGCGCCTTCCGCGCGCATTTCCGGCCTGCGCCGGAAGAATGTTTTACTCGTCGAGCGTCTCGACCTGGTCAAGTTCCAGCTCAACGGGGGTTTCGCGGCCGAACATGGAAACCGTGACGTTAACCTTGTTCTTATCCGCTTCCACCGACGATACTACGCCGATAAAGCCGGCCAATGCGCCGTCGATGACGCGCACGCTGTCGCCGGGTGCGTAGTTTACCTCGATCTCGCGCTTCTCCACGCCCATCGCGGCGATCTCGTCATCGGTCAGCGGGATGGGTTTGGAGCCGCCGGACTTGTCCTGTCCGACAAAACCGGTGCAGCCGCGGGTATTGCGAACCAGATACCAGGTTTCGTCGGTCATAACCATTTTGACAAGCACGTAGCCCGGGAAGAGCTTGCGCTCCACCTCGCGGCTTTTGCCGTCCTTGACCTCCGTTATCGTTTCGGTCGGGATGTTGACGGCTTGGATCAGGTCATGCAGCTTGCGGTTTTCGACCGCTTTTTCGATCGAAGAGGCCACTTTGTTTTCGTAGCCGGAGTATGTGTGCACCACATACCATTTTGCAGCGTCTGACATAAATGCCTCCTTTTAGGCGGCGAAAGCTTTCAGCAGTGTCTGGACGCCGAGACCGAACACGATATCGAGGACCCAGATGAAAATACCGATCAGGATGACGCAGGCAATCACAACCAGCGTGTTGTTCACCGTCTGCTGGCGGGTGGGCCATACGATCTTACGGCACTCGCTCTTCAGCTCGCGGAACCACTTGCCGATACGCGCAAAGAGACCGGGCTTTTTCGCCTTGGTTTCTTCAGCCATGAAGCTACTTCCTTTCTCTTACTTCGTTTCGCGGTGCAGCGTGTGCTTCCGGCAGAAACGGCAGTACTTGTTCATTTCCATACGGTCCGGGTTGTTCTTCTTGTTCTTCATTGTGTCATAGTTTCTTTGCTTGCACTCGGTGCAGGCCAGCGTAATTTTCACGCGCATAAATAACGGCACCTCCTTTTAATATTCGTCCCTTCCCGTGCCCCTTTGGCCGGGCGCGGGACAATTTGCCTCCCTTTGCCAGTGTTCCGGGCCCTTTTTCCGAGACACGCGAAAAATGGGCGCAAAAAAAAGAACCTGCATAGGTTCTTAAAGTATAGCATGGAGAAAACCGGTGGTCAAGGGTTTTTACGAAAAAAGTGCTGGTTTTTTTGTGTTTTTGTGATATACTTAGCTTATTACACAAGATATAGGAGTATTCACATGCGTATTTTGGGTATTGATTACGGGGATGCGCGCACCGGTCTTTCTGTTTCCGATGCGTCGGGCTTTCTGGCCGGTTCGCCGAGCGTCATCCACGAGTGGAATTACGACAAGCTTCTGGACAAGCTGACCGCCTTCATCGCGGAAAACAAAATCGAGGAGATTGTGCTGGGCTGGCCGAAAAACATGGACGGCACAGCGGGCGAACGCGCGCACAAGTGCGAAGCGCTGGCCGAAACGCTCAAGGAGCGCACCGGGCTGCCCGTGACGCTGTGGGACGAGCGGCGCACGACGGTCGCGGCGCATGATATCCTGCACCAGTCGGGCAAGAAGATGAAAAAGCACCGCCAGAGCGTGGACGCAGTCGCGGCGAGCCTGATTTTGCAGGGCTATCTGGACTTCAAGCGCCGGCAAAACTGAGCGCCAAAGGGAAAAGAGGGAAACCCGCGGGTTTCCCTCTTTCTTTTTTATTTATACGGATTGTCCGCCTTGAGATAGCAGCATTTTTTGTATTTCTTGCCGCTGCCGCACGGACACGGGTCGTTCGGGCCAATCTTCTTGCCCACGCGCTTAGGCTCGGGCTTGGTCGTGCCGTCGGACGCGCCCGCAGCCGAGGTCTCCTTGGCAACCTGCTCGCGCTTGGGCTCCTCACGGGTGCGCACCTGCGCCAAGAAAATCATGCGCACGGTATCCTCGCGGATGGCGTCAATCATCGCGTCGAACATATCAAAGCCTTCGCGCTTGTACTCAACGACCGGGTCATGCTGGCCGTAAGCGCGCAGGCCGATGCCGTTGCGCAGCTCGGTCATCGCGTCGATATGGTCCATCCACTTGGTATCGACGTTCTTGAGCAGCACCACACGCTCCAGCTCACGCATAATCGGCGCGCCGATGGCCTGTTCCTTGGCCTCGTAAACCTTGTGCGCCTGGTCGGTCAGCACATTGGTCAATTGCTCCGCGGTCAGGTCGTCGCACTCTTCGGGCGTGAAGGTGCAGTCCTCGGGACGCAGGAACATGCCGACAAACGGACGGCGTGCCTGCTCGACCATTTCGGGGCTGATAAGGTGGTTCTCACCGACCGCCGCGTGCACCGCGCGGGCAATCGTATCATCCACCATGGAGAGGATGTTGTCCTTGATATCCTTGCCCTCGAGCACCTGCAAGCGCTGACCATAGATGGTCTGACGCTGGGTGTTGAGCACGTCGTCGTATTCGAGCACGTGCTTACGGGTCGCAAAGTTGCGCGATTCAATCTTTTTCTGTGCATTTTCGATGGCACCGGACAGGATTTTCTGGTCAATCGGCTCGTTTTCGTCAATGCCGAGCGTTTCCATCATGTTCTGGATGCGCTCCGAGCCGAACAGACGCATCAAATCATCCTCGAGCGAGATATAGAAGCTGGATTCGCCGGGGTCGCCCTGACGGCCCGCACGGCCGCGCAGCTGGTTGTCGATACGGCGGGATTCATGCCGCTCGGTGCCCAGAATATACAGGCCGCCCGCCGCGCGCACCTTTTCCGCGTCCGCGTCGGTCTCCTTCTTGTACTTCTGGTACAGCTCCTCGAACTTCGCGCGGATGGCAAGCACTTCGGGGTCGTCGGTCTCGGCGTGGCCGTTGGCCTCGTACAGCAGCTCCGGTGTATAGTCGCCCTTCTTCAGCTCGTCGAGCGCCATGGTCTCCGCGTTGCCGCCGAGCATGATATCCGTACCACGGCCGGCCATGTTGGTCGCAATCGTGACCGCGCCCGATTTGCCGGCCTGCGCGACGATATCCGCCTCGCGCTCGTGGTACTTGGCGTTCAGGACAGTATGCTTGATGCCCTTGGCCTTGAGGATTTTGGACAGCTCCTCGGATTTTTCGATGGACACCGTGCCGACCAGAATCGGCTGGCCCTTGGCGTGGCAGGCCTCGATGCGCGCAATGGTCGCATGCAGCTTGCCGCGCTCGTTCTTGTAGACCGCGTCCGGATTGTCCTTACGGGCAATCGGCTTGTTGGTCGGGATTTCGATAACGTCCAGCTTGTAGGTGTGGCGGAATTCCTCCTCCTCGGTCAGCGCGGTACCGGTCATGCCGGACAGCTTGCCGTACAGGCGGAAGTAATTCTGGAAGGTGATGGTGGCCAGCGTCTTGCTCTCATGCGCAACCTTGACGCCTTCCTTGGCCTCGATGGCCTGATGCAGACCCTCGTTATACCGGCGACCGAACATCAGACGGCCGGTGAACTCGTCGACGATGATAACCTGACCGTCCCGCACGACATAGTCCACGTCGCGCTGCATGACGCCGCGCGCCTTGATTGCCTGATTGATATGGTGCTGGAGTGTGGTATTGGCCGGGTCGGA
Source organism: uncultured Agathobaculum sp. (assembly GCF_944384695.1). Taxonomy (GTDB): domain Bacteria; phylum Bacillota; class Clostridia; order Oscillospirales; family Butyricicoccaceae; genus Agathobaculum. The sequence goes on from NZ_CALWUQ010000015.1 coordinate 12,931, forward strand.
CAGGTTTTCCACATGGAAATACTGCTCCGCGTGCGCCTGACCATGCGGGGTGAGGGTCGCAGTGCGGGCCTTCTCGTCCACGATATAGTCCGCCTGGATGTCATCCTGCTCCTCCTTGGCGTCGACCTCCTTGACGCGCAGGCACTTGAGGCCCGCGGCGAAGCGGTCAGCCATCTCATAGAGCTGGGAGGACTTTTCGCCCTGACCGGAGATAATCAGCGGGGTGCGCGCCTCGTCAATCAGGATGGAGTCGACCTCGTCGACGATGGCGAACGCATGCCCGCGCTGCACCATGGCCTTCTTGTAGATTGCCATGTTGTCGCGCAGGTAGTCGAAGCCGAACTCGTTGTTCGTGCCGTAGGTGATGTCCGCCTCGTACATCGCCTTGCGCTGGGCAGGCTCGACCTCATGGATGACCAGACCGACGGTCAGCCCGAGGAAGCGATAGACCTTGCCCATCCACTCGCTGTCGCGCTTGGCAAGGTAGTCGTTGACCGTGACGATGTGCACGCCCTTGCCGGTCAGCGCGTTGAGGTACGCGGGCAGGGTCGCAACCAGCGTTTTGCCTTCGCCGGTTTTCATCTCGGCGATGCGGCCCTGATGCAGCACGATGCCGCCGATGACCTGCACGCGGTAGTGCCGCATACCCAGCACACGCCACGCGGCCTCGCGGCAGGTGGCAAACGCCTCGGGCAGCAGGTCGTCGAGCGTTTCGCCGTTCTGGTAGCGGGTCTTGAACTCGTCCGTCTTGGCACGCAGCTGGGCGTCGGTCAGCTTTTTATACTGTTCTTCGAGCGCATCGACCTTGTCCGCGATGGGATAAATCTTTTTCAGCTCGTGCGAGGAATGGGTGCCGAAAATTTTGGTGAAAAGGTTAGCCATTCTTGATTCAGCCTTTCAAAAGGGACAAAAAGTCCCGTTCGTTCATACAGAATTTATTATAGCACACAATGGGCGGGAAACAAACAAATTTTTTGTAAACGAATTTTGGCGGAAAACCGTGATTTGCCGCCAAAACCGCCGCAGACTTCGGGCAGACCTGCCGCGGCGCGCCGGAAGCGGTTCACGATTGCTCCGCCTTCGTGCCATCCCGCTCACTGAGCACCAGCCCGCCGAGCGCCAGCGCCGTACCCAGCCACATGGACGGGGTCATCGTTTCGTGCAGGATGAGGGCCGAGCTGATGATGGTCACAATGGGAGTCGCGTAAATGTATGCGCTGGTGCGCACCGGCCCGAGCAGGAACACCGCGCGGTTCCACGTTGCAAAGCAGGTCGCGGACGCGCCCAGCCCGAGAAACAACAGGTTTGCCAGATGCACCGGCTCCAGCCACGCCGCCGGTCCCGCCGGAAACCCCTCAAGAAACGCCGGAATAAGCAAGAACAGCAGGCCATAGCCGAACACGCGGCAGGTCAGCGGCACGGTGGCATAGCCCGCCGCGCCCAGATACCGAATCAGCACGGAATACACGCCCCAGACCAGCGCCGCACCCACGCCGAGCAGCGCGCCCAGCGGGCTGAAATGCAGCTCGCTCACACCTGCCAGCGACACGAGCGCCACGCCCGCCATCGCGCAGACAAACCCGCAGAAAAACCAGCGGCCGAGCTTTTCATGCAGCAAAAGCGCCGCAAACAGCGCGGTGAACAGCGGCGCCGCCGCTACGATGATGCCCACAAGCGAAGCCGATATGTACGTCAGCGCGATGTTTTCCATCAGGAAATACAGCGTCACACCGGTCAGGCCCGCCAGCGCGAACAGGATTTCATGCCGTTTTTCCTTCGCACGCATCCAGCCGCGCGACGCAATCAGCAGCGCCGCAAACCCCAGCGCGAAGCGCGTGACCATGATTTCCACCGGCGAAAAGGTGCGCAGCAGCACCTTGGTCGCAACAAAGGTCGTGCCCCAGACCAACACCGTGAACGCGCCCAGCAGATGGCCCTGCAAAATATGATTTTCCCGCATTGTCGTTCCTCCTCCCGCACCTGTGTGCGTGCAAAACAAATCGGAAGCGCCGAGCGCTTCCGATGGTGCGGCGTCAGGCGATGAAGCCGCCGCCAATCACAATATCGCCGTCGTAGAACACCGCGCTCTGCCCTGCGGCCGGTGCGCGCACCGCGTCCTCAAACACAATACGCGCGTCCTTGCCATCCGGATAAACGGTCGCGGAATCGCTGCGGCGCGAAAAGCGCACCCGCACCTCGCAGGCAAACGGGCCGTTTTCCGCGTATTCGGGCGCGATATAATGCACGTCCCGCACCGCAATCTCGCTGCGGTACACATCCTCCAGCGACAGCACGACCTCATTGGTTTCCGGCCGCAACTCGTGCACGAACAGCCGTCCCTCCGCCGCGACGCCCAGCCCCTTGCGCTGGCCGACCGTATAGCAGTGGATGCCCTTGTGCTGCCCGAGCACCCTGCCGGTCTCGTCGACAAAATTGCCCGGCGGGCAGGCCGCGCCGTGGCGCTCCAGCCAGCCCTGCACATCCCCGTCCGGGATGAAGCACACATCCATGCTGTCCGGCTTTTCCGACACAGAAAGGCCGATTTCTCGCGCATTTTCGCGCACCGCGGCCTTGTTTTCCGCCTCTCCCAAAGGGAACAGGCAGCGCGCTATCGTTTTGCGCGGCAGGCGGTACAGCATATAACTCTGGTCCTTTTCCGCGCGGGCGCGCCGCAGCAGCGCGCGGCCCTCGGCATCGCGCCCCGTGCGGGCATAGTGTCCGGTGGCGACATACGCTGCACCGATTTCGTCGGCGTAGTCGGTCAGCGCGCGGAATTTAATGAGCGGATTGCACATCACGCACGGGTTCGGCGTGCGCGCGTTGCGGAAGGAATCGGCAAAGTACGCGCAAATCTGCTGCTCGAACGCCTCGCGCCGGTGCGCGATATAGAGCGGGATGCCCAAATCATCCGCCGTGTGCTGGGCGGCTTCCTCGCCGCCGAGACCCACCTCAAGGAACAGGCCGTGCACTTCATAGCCCATGTCCCGCAGCCGCGCGGCCGCCACGGCGGAGTCCACGCCGCCCGAAAGTCCCAATACTACCTTTTCTGCCATGAAATATCTCCTATCATCGCCAAACCGCGTCTCACGCGGCTTTTCCATCAGCCGTCAGGACCTGTGCCTGACTTAAGAAGTCGTCCAGGTTTCCAGACCTGCAAACGCATTGTACGGCGAGGGCGCATAATTGTCGATAAGGCCCTTGCGGATGATGATTTGCCCGCGCTCGAACGCAATCGGAATAATCGGCATCTGCTCCAAAAACAGGGTATAGAAGCCGGAAACATTTTGCCCGCTGCGCGCCGCCGCAATCGCCGCCGCCATATCGTCGCTCGCATAGCCGCCATAGTTCAGGCTGCCGCCGGAGGACAGCAGCGGGCGCATATCAAAATCAGCAGTCAACTGGGTTTCCCCATAATATACGTCAAACGAACCGGATTGCAGCATGGAGATAAACGTCTCATACGGCTGCTTGTCCACCGTCACGCTGACGCCTTCCAGCGCGTTCCAGGACGCGGCAATCTGCTCGGCAGCCGCAACCTTAAACGCATTGTCCGAATTGACCAGCAGACGAATGGACAGCGTCTCCCCGCCGGTGCCGAGCGCGGCCGAGCTGATGTCCATATCTTCCCCGCCGTCCGTATCATTGTATTCATCATACTCGTCGCCGGTATCCGTTTGGTCGGTGTCGTCATACTCGTCCGTGTTGTCGGCTGAGTCGGCATCATCCGTTCCCTCCGTATCGGTCTCGCCGCCCAGGCCTTCCCGCAGCAGCTGCGCCGCTTTCGTCGCGTCCGCCGACAGGTTCAGCGTCAGGTCCTCGCCCGTCGGCTGCGGATTGACCGGCAGTACCGCGGGGTCGGCAAAGGTTTGCAGCTGCGTATCGCACAGGCTCTGCCGCGAAAGCGCAGCGCTCAGCGCCTGCCGCACCTTGGCATTGGCCAACTGGCTGTTTGCATGGTTGATGCCCAGATAGTGCAGCGATGCGCTGGTCGTCTGCACGGTATCCACCGAACCGCCGACCGACGGCGGGTTGGGCGAGATACGCGCCGCGCGCATGAGGGACACGTCGCCCGTCTGGAAGCTGGACATCGCCGCGTCCGCGCGCGTCATCTCCACCAGCGTAATCGAGCGAATCGAGCCAAGGAAGCCGTCGTGCCAATTTTCGTTGGCCTCAAGCGTCCACTGCCGCTCCTGCTCGACCGGCTGGAACGGGCCGGTGCCGTCGGCAAAGCTGCCGCTGTCGGCCGAGCCCTGCCGGTAAATCGGAATATCCAGCAGGCGCGGGAAGTTGATGTTGGGCGAGGTGAGCACGATACGCACCTCGCGGTCGCTCACCGCCTCGATAGAGGAAACCTCCGTCAGCCGGTCGTGAAAGGGCGAGGACTCATTGAACTGCGCGGTCTGCAAGCTCGCAACCACATCGCGCGCGGTCAACTTTTCGCCCGACCAGAAGCTCACATCATCCCGCAGGGTGAAGGTAAAGGTTGTGCCGTCGCCTGTGTACGATTCGCACAGCACGTTTTCCGCCGTGAAATTCGAGGTGACCTCGAACAGCCCCTCGTACAGCGCCTCGCACAGCACGCGGTTGATGCTGGTGTTGTCCAGCACAGGGTTGAGCGTACCGTTTTGGTACCACGCCAGACCGAAATACGCATCCGACACCTTGACGTCATCGACCGGCTCATCCTCGCCGCCCAATTCGGGCAGGCCGCAGGCACCCAGCAGGCACAGCGCCGCGAGAAACGCGGCCAGCACGCCTTTTTTCCATTTCATAAACCGGACTTCCTTTCGGTTACAGGCAAATCACGCCGCCCTGCACGCCGCGCAGGCCGTGCGTTTTGCGGTGTGACCAGAATTCATCCGAGCGGCACATGGTACAGATGCCGCTGTCAATCACGTTTTCCGGCTCAAGGCCCGCGTCCCGCAGCAGCCGAACGCCGATTCCCTGTAAATCCACATGGAATTTGGGGCCTTTCTCCATAATATAAGGATGCACCAGCGCGCCGAGCTGCTTTTCCATTGCCTCGGGCACATCCGCATCGGTTTCAAAGCATTCCTGCCGGATGGACGGGCCGAGCACCGCGCGCAGGCTTTCGCGCTTTGTCCCCAGCTTTTCCTCCATCACCGCCACGGTCTTGGGCAGAATGCCTCCCGCCATGCCGCGCCAGCCCGCGTGGCACACACCCGCGGTGTGGGTCGCGGGGTCGTACAGCAGCGTCACCACGCAGTCCGCATAAAAACCGCAAAGCGGCGTATTGGGCAGCGCGGTGACAATCGCATCCGACTGCCATGCCATCGGGCGAACCAGACCCATACCGGCCTGCTCTTCCCCGACGACCGAAACCTCGGTTTCGTGAATCTGCCGGGTCAGCGTGATGCGGTTTTCGTCCACGCCCAGCGCTTCGGCCAGACGGTGGTAGTTTTCGCGTACATTTTCTTCGGTATCCCCGCGGTTAAAGCCCAGATTCAGGCTTTCGCAGTGCCCCGTGCTCACGCCGCCGAATTTGGTCGTAAAGGCGTGGCGCACCGGCAGGCGGCGGCAGGTATAATAAACAAACGGGCCGCGCTGAATGCGGCACATAGACTGGTGCATAAGCGTTCCTCCCGATATATCCGTTTTATTATAGCAAATCGCCGCCTGTTCCACAAGGCCGCGCCCGGCCTGTTCTCAAAATACGCCAAAATCTGTACGGTATGGCATGGGTTTTTCTTGACAGTTTGACCAACAGGCTTTACAATAAATTGTAGTATAATACCTGCTGTAATATAGCCTGCGCAATTTCGCGCAGGGCTTTTTTCAAAGGCATTATAACCCGGCGTTTTCCAAACGCCATTTGCTACGCAGGGCCGCGCCTGTTTGTCTGTGAGCAATCGGCCTGTTGCGCCATTTTTTGTCATTATTTTTCCGCATGGTTTGCCATATACAACACGCTTTTTATGTATTTTCTGCAAATCTGCGTCTCATTTTGCCGAAAGATACCGCGCAAGCCGTTTTTTCGCCCAAACCGGTGCTGCCTCAAAATCACGAAATAGGAGGACACACCAAAAACATGACCGACATCATCATACCGATTATAGCCGGTATCGTGTGTCTCGTTGTGGGCGTTGTCATTGGTTTCCTGTACCGCAAGAGCGTTGCGGAAAAGGAAATCGGCTCCGCCGAGACCGAAGCGACACGCATCATCAACGAAGCCATCAAAGCCGGTGAAACCAAAAAACGCGAATCCATTCTCGAAGCCAAGGATGAAATCCACAGGCAGCGCACCGAGGCCGACCGCGAGCTGAAGGAGCGCCGCAACGAGACCCAGCAGCTTGAGCGCCGCCTGATTCAGCGCGAAGAAGCGCTCGACAAGAAGAGCGACACGCTCGACCGCAAGAACGAAGAACTGACCCGCCAGCTGGAAGCGACCCAGAAGGAAAAGGAAGAGCTGTCCCGCATCAAGGCCGAGCAGCTGGAAAAGCTGGAGCAGATTGCCAGCATGACCCGCGACGAAGCGCGTGAAATGCTGGTTGCCTCGATTGAGTCCGAGGCGACGCACGACGCAGCCGTCAAGCTGCGCGAAATCCAGCAGAAGCTCAAGGACGAAAGCGAACAGACCGCGCGCGAGATTATCTCGACCGCCATCCAGCGCTGCGCTGCCGACCATGTTTCCGAAGCGACCGTTTCGGTCGTGCCGCTGCCCAACGACGAAATGAAGGGCCGCATCATCGGCCGCGAGGGCCGCAATATCCGTACCCTCGAAACGCTTACGGGCGTCGACCTGATTATCGACGATACGCCTGAAGCGATTACGCTTTCCTCGTTCGACCCGGTGCGCCGCGAAATCGCGCGTCTGGCGCTCGAAAAGCTGATTGTGGACGGCCGCATCCATCCCGCCCGCATCGAGGAAATGGTGGAAAAATCCCGCCGCGAGGTCGAGCAAATCATCAAGAGCGAGGGCGAGCGCGCGACCTTCGAGACCGGCATCCACGGCATCCATCCCGAACTGGTCAAAATCCTCGGCCGCCTGCGTTACCGCACCAGCTACGGTCAGAACGTATTGCAGCACTCCATCGAGGTTGCACATATCGCCGGCATGATGGCCAGCGAGCTGGGGCTTGACCCGCTGCCCGCCCGCCGCGCCGGCCTGCTGCACGACATCGGCAAGGCAATCGACCACGAGGTTGAGGGCAGCCATGTACAGATTGGCGTAGACCTTGCCAAGAAGTACAAGGAAGCGCAGCCAATCATCCACGCAATCGAGGCGCACCACGGCGACGTGGAAGCCAAGACCACGGTAGCCTGCCTGGTACAGGCGGCGGACGCTATCTCGGCGGCACGGCCGGGCGCGCGCCGCGAGAATCTGGAAAACTATATCAAGCGTCTGGAAAAGCTCGAGAGCATTGCAAACGAAACGCCCGGCGTTTCCAGCTCGTATGCGATTCAGGCGGGCCGCGAAATCCGTATCATCGTCAACCCCGACAAGATTTCGGATGACGCCATGATTCTGCTCGCCCGCGAGGTAGCAAAGAAAATCGAGGATGAGCTGGATTATCCCGGCCAAATCAAGGTCAACATGGTACGCGAAACCCGCGCCATCGACTACGCAAAGTAAATCCTCCCGATACAGCACAAGGGACAGGCAAACCGCCTGTCCCTTGTTTTTTGTCTCGATAGCACGAATGGTTTCCGGCAGCGCCGTCATGCTTGCGGCTCGCCGGCACATCGTTACGCGGCGTCCGCGGTATGGCCCGCCTTTTTGTCGTGCAGCCGACGCGCGGCGTACACCACGGGCGTATCGAGCAGCGAGGTGAAAATGAAAATCACATAGCTCGACAGCGCGACCGAAATCAGCGTCGGAATGTCGTATGTCCCCCAGAAGGCAAACGCAGTGAACAGCACGGTGTTGACCATCTGCGAGACCAGCGTCGAGCCGTTGTTGCGCAGCCAGAGGAAGGCGCGGTGGTCGCCCGTGCGCTTTTCGGTCAGCTCCCACCATTTATGATACAGCCAAACGTCGAAAATCTGCGCGACTGCATACACCGCGAGCGACGACAGCATCATGCGCGGGGTGTTGGAAAAAATCGCCTGCATGGACGGCATCGCCCAGTCGTTTACCGACGGAATATAGGCCAGCCACGACTGCGAAACCAGAATAAACAGCACATTCGCGGCAATGCCTGCCCAGACCGCCTGCTGCGCAGCCTTTTTGCCCGCAACCTCACTCAAAATATCGGTCACAAGGAAGGTGGTCGCAAACAGGATGTTGCCGAGCGTCATCTCCATGCCGTAAGCGTCAATCAGGATGAGCACCTCGATATTTGCCGCAATGGTCGCAAACACCGTAAACGCCATCAGGCCCCCGGTTCCGAACAGGTAAAACCACAGCAGCACCGCGCCGTACAGTACCACCAGCGTGCCAATCAGCAATAATTCGTTTGTCATTTTACTTCTCCTACGCCAAAATCTGTATTTTCCAACAGAATGTCCACACGCGGGTTGTCCCGGTAAAGCGGATACACGTCGCGCACAAAGGCCGCGCGCGCAACGTCGTCCGGCCGGACGGGTGTGGTGTTCGGAACCATGATGTTGACGCAGACACGGTCAAAATGTGCCAGACCGGTCTCGATGTCGTGCCGCATGCTTTCCGCCGTCTGCCCGGCAAGGCCGAACAGCAGGCAGCAGTCGTCAAAGTCCGCGGCAATCTTCGCGGGGTCGGTCTCGTCAATGCCCTTGTCGAGCACCCGCTCGCGGTAGTCCGCGTCGAAGGTCTCCACGCCGATTTTGACATGCAGCGTGACCCCCTGCCCTGCAAACCGCGCACGCAGCGCGGGCAGCGTTTTGCGGAACAGCCAGTGGCTTTCGATGTGCAGGTCGCGGATGCCCGTTTCACGGCAGACGCGCTCCACCTCGCGGATGGTGGACTCGTCCAGCTCGGCAAACGAGCCGGAGTTGATTGCCTCGAGACGGCCGTACACACCGGTCACCTGTGCCAGCACCGCACGGTTGAGAGAAAGGTTTGCCTGCTCGTCGCGCGATGCGTCCAGATGGTAGTCGCAGAAGCGGCAGCGCTTCCACGCGCAGCCCCGCCCGCGCAGCAGCACGATTTCGCGCGGATTTTTGTCCTCGATTACCGAATAACGGGTCATCTCCACCGGTTTTTCCCCTCTCATTGCAAAAAAATAAGGCGTACCCCAAAACGGTACACCATCCTTTGACCCCCGCCGTCAGGCGCGCAGTCAAACAGAAAATTTGCATCCCTGCAAATTTTCATCAAAAATCAGGCGCATGTCCTGATTTTTGATACAAGAAAGCGATATTGTGTGCCGCTTTTGCGGCGCGCAAAATTGCGCCCGGGCTTTGTCCGCGCACAGCGCGGCACAGCCCCCTCGATGAAAACCGTGGTTTTTATCGAAGTCTTTCCCGTAGTTTTGTTTAAAGACAGGATGGTTCCGAACTGTCTGTTATGGAATTGCTTTTCCATTATAACGAATTTACGCTGAAAGTCAAGCATATTTCGCATGGCTGTCCGGCATATACTTTCCCGAATGGAGGGATGTGCATGACAACGGACACCATCGCGCGGGTAAACGACGCTGTGCGCGGCGTCATCTGGGGCGTTCCCATGCTGCTCCTGCTGGTCGGTACGGGCGTTTACTTCAGCCTGCGCACCGGCCTGTTTCAAGTGCGGTACGTCCGGCTGTGGCTGGGGCGCACCATACTGTCGTGCTTTTCCGGTAAAACGCGGCGGGCGAGCGGCATCTCCCCCTTTGCCACCGTATGCACCGCGCTTGCCGCAACAGTCGGCACGGGCAACATCGCGGGCGTGGCCACCGCGCTGACTATCGGCGGGCCGGGCGCGGTATTCTGGATGTGGGTCGCGGCCTTTTTCGGCATGATGACCGCGTTTGCGGAAAATACGCTCGGCATGCTGTACCGCGAAAAAGGGCCGGACGGCGCGTGGCGCGGCGGGCCGATGTATTATCTGAAAAAGGGACTGCACGCGCCCATACTGGCCGCAGGGTTTGCGCTGTTCTGCGCGCTGGCTTCGTTCGGCATCGGCAACATGAGCCAGTGCAACTCGATTGCGGGCGGGCTGCGCGGTGTGTTTGGCGTGCCGCCGCTTGCGACCGGCCTTGTCACCGCCGCCCTGCTGGGTGCGGTCATGCTGGGCGGGCTGGGGCGCATCTCGCGCGTGACGACCGCGCTCGTGCCTGCAATGGCGCTGTTTTATATGGGCGGCGCGGCAATTGTGCTCTGGTGCCGCCGCGAGTTTGTTCCACAGGCCTGTGGACAAATCCTGTCCTGCGCGCTCGACCTGCGGGCGGCGGGCGGCGGCGCGGCCGGCTTCGGCATCCAGCAGGCCATCCGCATCGGCATTTCGCGCGGCGTGTTCTCCAATGAGGCCGGCCTCGGCTCGTCGGTCATGGTGCATACAGCGGCGGACGCGAAAGAACCGTGCGAACAGGGCATGTGGGCGGTGTTCGAGGTGTTTTTCGACACGATTGTGATGTGTACCGTGACCGCGCTCGTCATCCTGTCGAGCGGCGTGTATAACCCGGCGCAATATGGCCTTGCAGCGGGCACGCCGCTGCTTCCGCGGCTGGAAACCGGCGCGGCGCTGACCGCGCGCGCCTTTTCCGCGGTGTTCGGCGCGCCGGGCGGCGCGTTTGTCGCAGTCTCGCTGGCGCTGTTCGCCTTTTCCACCTTACTTGGCTGGTCGTACTATGGCCAACGCGCCGCGGAATACCTGTTCGGGCCGCGCGCTGTGCCGCTGTATAAAGGATTGTTTGTCGCGGCAGCGGCAGCGGGCTGCGTCATGCGGCTGGATTTGGCATGGGCGCTGTCCGACACCTTTAACGGCCTGATGGCGCTGCCCAATCTTGCGGGCGTGCTCGCGCTGCGCCGCGACGTACTGGGCGAGTGGCGGCGCTACCGCCGCGCAAACCATATTATTTGACAATTCCTTCTATTTTATCACCCATTTCCCCCACAGATTGCACAAATTTACGGTTTTTGCACCTAAAAACGGTTTTTGACCTTGTCAAGCCGGTCCAATCCATATAAAATAAAAGAGCATTGCAGGAATCAAACCAATATCCTGCAAAATAAAGGGGGAAAATGGAATGGATTTAACGGCAACCGTGTGGACGTTGCTGCCGCCAATCATCGCCATCGCACTGGCGCTGATTACCAAGGAGGTTTACTCCTCCCTGCTCATCGGCATTCTGGCGGGCGCGCTGCTTTACACGGGATTTAACCCGCTGCATGCGGTCGAAACGACCTTCACGGTCATGGGCGGCAAGCTGGGTGACAACATCAACATCTGTATCTTTCTGGTGCTGCTCGGCATTCTGGTGTCGCTGGTCACCAAATCGGGCGCGTCGCGCGCTTACGGCGACTGGGCGGTGAAAACCATCCGGACGCGCCGCGGCGCTTCGTTTGCAACCTCGTTCCTCGGCATGTTCATCTTTGTCGACGACTACTTCAACTGCCTGACCGTCGGCACGGTCATGCGTCCGGTAACGGACAAGTACAGCATCACGCGCGCCAAGCTCGCGTACATCATCGACGCGACTGCCGCGCCCGTGTGCATCATCGCGCCGATTTCCAGCTGGGCGGCGGCAGTCGGCTCTTCCCTGCCCGAATCCAGCTCGATGGATGGCTTCTCGCTCTTTTTGCAGACCATCCCGATGAACCTGTACGCGCTTCTGACCATCCTGTTCCTGATTTGGCTGATGGCGGTCGACTTTGACTTCGGCCCGATGAAGAAATACGAGCGCGCACACCGCGATGACGACCTTTCCCATCAGGAGGAAAACTATGTCGTCGGCGGCGCGGGCAAGGTGTACGACCTCATCCTGCCCATCTGTGTGCTGATTGTGCTATGCATCGCGGGCATGCTGTACACCGGCGGCATTCTGGAAGGCGTCGGCGTGGTGGACGCATTTGCAAACTGCGATTCCTCGACCTCGCTAGTGCTCGGCTCCTTCTTTACGCTGGTCTTTACCTTCATTCTGTATATTCCGCGTAAGGTGCTGTCCTTCGGCCAGTTCTGCGAGGCGTTCACCGAAGGCTTCAAGTCCATGGTGCCCGCCATCCTGATTCTGACCCTCGCGTGGACGCTGTCCGGCGTCTGCTCGGAGGAGTACCTCAACATCGGCGGCTTTGTCTCCTCGGTGGTCAACGGCAACTCCATGGTGTCCATGCTGATGCCTGCAATCTTCTTCCTGATTGCGCTCGGCCTTGCCTTTGCGACCGGTACCTCGTGGGGCACGTTCGGCATCCTCATCCCGATTGCCGTCGCGGTATTCGGGGATGCGCCGAGCACCATGCTGGTCATGACCGTGGCCGCCTGCCTGTCCGGCGCGGTCTGCGGCGACCACATCTCGCCCATCTCGGATACCACGATTCTGGCGTCCGCGGGCGCGCAGTGCAACCACATTGACCACGTCTCCACCCAGATGCCTTACGCATTGATGATTGCTGCCATCAGCTTTGTCGGCTTCCTCGTCGGCGGCTTTGTCGGCAGCGGCGTTGTCGCGCTGGTGCTGGGCATCGTGCTGCTGGTGGTCGTCACCCTGCTGATTACCGCGCGGCAGAAGAAAAACAAGGCGTAAGCCGTTGTATCGTTTGACAACTGCATCATCTTACGGCTCCCCCAAACGGGGGAGCCTGTTCTCTGCACCTGACACACCCCGATTAAGCGAAAGGAAGGAATCCCGTTGACCACCGATTTGACCGAAGGAAAACCCTCAAAAAAACTGTTCTGGTTTTCGCTGCCGCTGCTGCTGAGCGTGGCGTTTCAGCAGCTCTACCAGATGGCTGACTCCATGATTGTCGGCCGCTTTGCGGCAACGCCCGCCGCGGGCGAGCTGGCGCTTGCCGCCGTCGGCGCAAGCTACCCGATTACCCAGCTGTTCGTCGCCGTTGCGACCGGCGTGAACATCGGTACGAGCGTGCTGGTATCCCAGCTGTTCGGCGCAAAGCGCTATCTGCGCATGAAAACCGCGATATCCACCGCACTGCTGACCACCACCGTCATTGCACTGCTGCTGACGCTCATCGGCACGCTTGCCACCGGCGGCATCATGCGCGCCCTGCAAACGCCGGACAACATTTTTGTTGACGGCTCGCTCTATCTGCGGGTGTATGTATTCGGTCTGCTGTTCCTGTTCATCTATAACGTCTGCACCGGTATCTTCAACGCAATGGGCGACAGCCGTACCCCGCTGGTGCTGCTGATTTTATCCTCGGTGAGCAACGTCATTCTTGACCTTGTGTTTGTTGCGGTGTTCCAGTGGGGCGTTGCGGGCGTTGCATGGGCGACCTTCATCGCGCAGGGCTGCGCGGGCGTGCTGGCTTTTCTGCTGCTCCTGCGCCGTGTGCGCTCGTTCGACACCGGCGGGCACTTCCTGCTGTTTTCGCCCGAAATGCTGCGCCGCCTTACCAACTATGCCATTCCCTCTATCGCGCAGCAGAGCTTTGTCTCGGTCGGCAACGTCATCATCCAGTATTACGTCAACCTGTGCGGCGCGACCGTCATTGCAGGCTTCTCCGCCGCGACCAAGGTCAATATGTTCGCGCTGACCTGCTGCATGTCGTTCGCCTCCGGCCTGTCCAGCTATGTCGCGCAGAACATCGGCGCGCGCAAGCTCGACCGCATCGGCCCGGGTCTCAAGGCGGGCGCGACCTTCGCCATCGCCCTTGCGGTTATCTTTATGGCGGTCTACCTGCTGTTTGCGGATTTCCTCATCAGCCTGTTCATCCCGGCGGGCACTTCCTCGGGCGTTATCGACGTTGGACGGCAGTATCTGTTCGTCGTCACGCCGTTCTACATCATCGTGTGCATCAAATTCGTCTGCGACAGCGTGCTGCGCGGCGCGGGCGCGATGCGGCCGTTCATGATTACGACCTTTTCCGACCTGATTATCCGCGTGGTGCTCTCGATTGTGCTGTTCCACGTCTGGCGCGAGCTGGGCATCTGGCTGTCCTGGCCGATTGGCTGGTTCCTCGGTTCCGGGCTTTCCGTCTGGTTCTACAAGACCGGCGCATGGCGTAAAAATCTTCCCGTACTGTAACAAAACAGGGCTTTCCGAAAGGAAGCCCTGTTTTTTGGTATAATGCGGCTTTTCCCCATGCAAAATAAGGGTGGGAAGGAAGGGGAAAAGCCTTGCTAAAGCTCATCCATGCGAGTAAAATATATCATGACAGCGGCGTACAGGCGCTGCGGGACATCAACCTGCACGTCGCGCGCGGCGACTATGTTTCCATCACCGGCGCGTCCGGCTCCGGCAAGAGTACGCTCATGCACATCCTCGGTCTGCTGGACACACTGACCGAGGGACAATACCTGCTGGGCGGTGCGGACGTTTCCTGTCTGCCCCCGCACACGCTTGCGCGGCTGCGCAGCGAGCAAATCGGGTTTATTTTTCAGGGCTTTCGTCTGCTGCCCGGCATGACCGCGCTGGAAAACGTCGCCCTGCCGCTCGCCCTGCAAGGCATCCCGCGTGCAGAGCGGCTGGAACGCGCCGAACAGGCGTTGGCGCGCGTCGGCCTGTCCCACCGGACGGCCCACCGGCCCGACCAGCTCTCCGGCGGCCAGCAGCAGCGCGTGGCAATCGCCCGTGCGGTCGTCACCAAGCCGAGCGTTGTGCTGGCGGACGAGCCGACCGCGGGACTCGACCCCGAAGCGGCGGAGGATGTGCTCGGCCTGCTGGACGGACTGCACCGCGCAGGGCATACCATTGTACTGATTACGCACGACCGCGCAGCGGCTTTGCGCGCGGCGCGGCGGCTCTTTCTGGAAAGCGGCGTGCTTTCCGGGGGATAAACCACTTTCAGGGAGGCTGTTTATGAAGCGACGGGATAAAGCAAATTACTATCTGGACATGGCGCAGGTCGCGCTGGAGCGCAGCACCTGCCTGCGCCGCGGCTTTGGCGCGGTTATCGTCAAAAACGACGTTATCGTGTCCACCGGCTACAACGGCGCGCCGCGCGGCCGGGAAAACTGCATCGACATCGGCACCTGCATCCGGCAGAAAATGGGCATCCCGCGCGGCGAGCGATATGAATTCTGCCGCTCAGTGCATGCGGAAGCCAACGCCATCATCGCCGCGCCGCGCGAGCAGATGCTGGGCGCGACGCTGTATCTGGTTGGGCGCGATATGTCCACAGGCGAAATCATGCCGGACGCAAATTCCTGTCCCATGTGCAAACGCCTGATTATCAACGCGGGCATCGAGCAGGTGGTCATCCGCCGCAGTGAGGATACATATGACACCATCCATGTACGTGACTGGGTTAACCATGACGAAATCCTGGACGGACAAAAAGGCTACTGAGCCGCCCACTCGTATTTTTCCGGTGCGCTGCGCCGGTTATAAATAAGGAGGAATTTATTATGGAGCTGAAAATTTTCAAATGCATGCACTGTGGCAACATCATCGAGATGATTGACGACCATCATGTGCCGGTGATGTGCTGCGGCGAGAAGATGAAGGAATTCAAGGCGGGCGAGACCGACGGCGCGGCCGAAAAGCATGTGCCGGTCGTAACGGTCGAGGGCGACGTTGTGCGCGCCAAGGTCGGTGAGGTCGCGCATCCGATGACCGAGGAGCATCACATCGCGTTCATCTGGCTGGTGACCGATAAGGGCGTACACCGCGCGGTGCTCGACCACACGGGCGCTCCCGAGGCGGTATTCCGTCTGGCGGACGGCGAAAAGGCCGAAGCAGTTTACGAATTCTGCAATCTGCACGGTCTGTGGAAGGCTGCGCTGTAAGCTGCGGCTACTCTTCAGAAAAGCAAAAAGCGTGTTTCCTGTTGGAAACACGCTTTTTCTATTGCTTCGCTCAATCCCGGTCGTCCAGATTGATATATTCGACCGTTTTGGCCAGCGGTTTGTAAGCCGGGCGGATGATTTTGCCGCCGGTCGTGACCTCCTCCAGCCGGTGCGCCATCCAGCCGACGATACGCGCGGTGGCAAACAGCGGCGTATACAACGACTTGGGCAGACCGAGCATTTTGTAGACAAAGCCGGAGTACATATCCACATTGGCGCACATCGGCTTGTCGCTGCCCTTTTTCTCGGCAAAGACCGCGGGCGTGAGCTTTTCGACCAGCTCGATGAGGTCCATTTCCTTGGAAAAGCCGGTCTTTTCGGCCAGCGGACGCGCCGCCCGCTTGAGCGCTACCGCACGCGGGTCGCTCTTGGTGTAAATGGCGTGGCCCATGCCGTAAATCAGGCCCGAACCGTCGCCCGCCGTGCCGTCGAGGATGCGGCGCAGATAATCTGCGACCTCGCCCTCGTCCGTCCAGTCGTGCAGGTTGGCCTTCATCTCGTCAAACTGCTTGACGACGCGCAGATTGGCGCCGCCATGCCGCGGTCCCTTGAGCGCGGAAACCGCTGCGGCAATCGCGGAATAGGTATCCGTACCCGAAGAAGAGGTGACGCGCACGGTAAACGAGGAATTGTTGCCGCCGCCGTGCTCGGCGTGCAGAATCAGGCAGCGGTCGAGCAGCTTGGCTTCATCGTCCGTATACTTGCCGTTCGGGCGCACCAGATGCAGAATGTTCTCCGCGGTCGAGCGGTCCGGGTCGGGCACATGCAGGAACATGGAGTCGCCGTCAAAATAACGGCGCTTGGCCTGATAAGCATGTGAAATGATGACCGGGAACTTGGCCATCAGGCTGATGCCCTGCCGCATGATATTCTCGACCGTGGTTTCATCCGGATTGGCGTCATAGGAATAGAGCGCCAGCGTCGCACCCGCCAGTTTGTTCATGATGTCGCGGCTGGGCGCACGCATAATCATATCCTCGGTGAAATTATCCGGCAGCGCGCGCTCCAGACCAATCGTATGCTGGAACTCCGTGAGCTGGCGGCGGGTGGGCAGCTGTCCGCACATGAGCAGATAGCCGACCTCCTCAAACCCGAAGCGGTCCTCTTTTTCCAGACCGTGAATCAAATCATATATGTTATAACCGCGGTAGGTCAGCCGGCCTTCAATCGGCTCGCGCTCGCCTTCGTTGAGTATGTAACCGTGTACGTTGCCCAACCGGCTCGCGCCGACCAGTACGCCCGTACCGTCCGCGTTGCGCAGGCCGCGCTTGATGCGGTAGCGGGAATACAGCTCCGGCGGGATTTGACTGTTCAAACGGAAGCTCTCACTCAGTTCATGCAGGAGCTCCTCTTTCACATAATTCGGCTGAATCGTCATCCGGCTTTCCCCTTTCCGTGCTTACCTTATCTTTATGAATATATTTTACTCCTATCCTGCATTTATGTCAAATTTTGTTGCTTGTGCAACCCTACAAAAACCGAATTTTTGCACTTTTCCGCGTTGTTCACTCTGCCTGTACGCAAGATTTTATTTTTTTTGTGCAAATGATTTTTCGATTTGTCTTGCAAAAGCGCTCAAAGGGAGACCGATAAAAAAATCACGGCATAAAGCCGTGACTTTTTTATTTGCGCAAAACGCTTTTTTTACATCAAATCCAGCAGCTTGTAGCAGCGCGCCTTGGTATAGCTCTGCTTAAAGCTATAAGACGCAAGCTGACCGGCCGTCTCATCCGAGCTTTCCTTCGCCGCGTTTGCCGCGCCCGAATCGCGCTCCTCGACCCACTGCTTGTAGCTTTCCTCTTCCGCGGCATACTGGTCCGCGTTGAGCACGGTCGCCAGATAGTCATACATCTGCACCAGCAGGTTATCCCACGCCTCAAACGAGCTTGCCGTCAGCGCCAGCTCATCCTCCTGCGTAGCAGCGGAGGCGATTTGCAAATCGTTCTGCTCAAGCGCGTCCATCTGGCTGCTGAAATCCTGCTTTTGCTCGTTCTGCTTCTGCTCGGTCTCCTGCTGCTTCTGCTCGGCCTCCTGCGCCTGCGTCAGCTGGTCGCGCAGCTCGGAAACCTGCTTTTTCTGCTCGTCGGTCAGCGTATCGTCCGCATCGAGCGAATCCAGCTTGCCCGCAGCCGCATCATATTTTTTATCCGCCAGATAGCTCTGCACCTCTTCGATATCCGAAGCAAACTCGCTGTCCGACTGCGCAGTTTCGGACTGGTCAATCAAATCTTCAATGGCTTCGTACAACGCGGAATCCGGGTCGGTCACGCGGTTTTGCAGCTGCTTGAGCAGCGCAATCGCTTCGGTGTACTGTCCGTTATCCACATACGCCTTGGCGGTCTGGTAATCCTCCAGCAGCTGGATGGTCACGTCCAGCGTGGACGGGTCCTTGGCCTCGGCCTGCGCAGCGGTATAATACTCCAGTGCCTTGTCAAAATCGCCGCGGCTTAAGTATTTCTCAGCCAGCGTCAGGTTTTCATCCGGCTGACTATTGACGAAAAACCACACGCCGCCGCCAATCAGCGCAAGCACCAGCACGATGACCACCGCAATCACCGCGCCCTTTTTGCCCTTGGACGGCTTGCGATAGGGCCGGTCATCGGGGTCCGGCTCGGAAAAATAGGTCGTGCGCGGCGCACCGTTTGCACGCGACGCGCCGGAAGTGCGGCGCACAGGCTGCGCACGGATGGACGACAGCTCCTCCGCCGACGGAATATGCGGGTCGGTCGCGGCAAGCGGATCGCCCGTGGTGACGCCGTCCCCGGAAATACCGCCCGCGTGATGGTCTTCCTTCATCACCGCGTCAAACGCCGAAAGGTCGATTGGGCCTTTCAGCTCATCGGGCAGCGAGGTAAAGACCGCGGTTTCATCGTTGACGCCCTCCTGTTCAACGACCGCGCCGCAGAATGGACAGAATTTGCCCGCGATGGGCAGCTCTCTGCCGCAGTTCTTGCAAAGCATGGATGGTTCCTCCTCTAAAATATACAAATATAGCAATCCTATAGTAGTATAACATGCGGAAAAGCGCTTGTAAACCTTTGTGATGGGAACCGAACAACCCGATTTTGTGTTTTCCGAACAGGCGGGAAATCTTGGGAAAGTGGACTTTGTATCGAAACTGAAACCGCGCTTTAGCTTGACAAGCCATACCCCACGACCGTACAATATACTTATTCTGGAACAAGGGGGATCATGCCTTGAAAAAACGTCTTTTCAGCGGCCTTTTGGCTGCTGTCATGCTGCTGACCACTGCGTTCGCCGCAGAGGGGGAAGCCTCCGGTGCGGAGCAGGAAGCTGCCTCCGGCACGGTGCTGACCTTTGCGGCCACACTGCCCGAGGGTACGGACGCCATGAGCGCCGAATTGACCAGACAGATACACGATATACTGACGCAGCGCCTCAAGCAGCTTGCACTGGATAACGCAACAGTCGCCTTCCCGGAGGACGGCAAAACCGTCACCGTGACCCTGCCCGACGGCGCGGGTCCCAATCCGGCGGATGTCGCGGCTTTCCTGTCGCAGACCAATGCGTTGTCCGCCACGGATGCGGACGGCAAAGTATGGCTGACCGGCGCAGATGTGACCGCGAGCGAAGTCGGGCTGACCGATGACGGCAACACCGCTTACATACAGCTGACCCTGACAGCGGACGCGCATGCAGCGCTTTTCAGCGAACTGCCCGCAGATACCGCGCTGACCGTTTCGCTTGACGGTGAAACCGTCGGTCAAATTGACACCGTTACAGCCGAGAACGAGCCGGTCACCGTCACTGGTGCGCTCACCGAGGACACTGCCAAGCTCTATAGCGCGCGCATCATGGCGGGCACGCTGCCCGTCACGCTGACGCTGTCCGACAACGCCCAGACCGAACAGCCCGAAGAACCGGCCGAGCCCGCTTTTCCGGACATTGCCGGCCATTGGGCGGAAAGCGCACTGAGCAAAGCGGTCGACATGGGCCTGCTCAAGGGTACGGACGGCAAAATACTGCCGGATGACGCGGTCAAACGCTCGGAAGCAATCGTCATGCTGAACCGCGCGCTCGGCGCGACCATCGCGGACGACACCAGCGGCCTGCGCGGCACGCCCTCCAATGCGTGGTACGCGGGCGACCTCGGCAAGGCCATCCACCTCGGACTGATTGACGCATACGACAGCCGCAACTTTGATACCCCCGCCACCCGCGCGGAGGCGTTCGAGCTGCTCGCACGCGCCTTTGTCTTTGACCGCGCGGAGACCGGCGCAGATGAGCTGAGCGCCTTCACCGACATCGGCTCGATGACTGCGGTGCAGCAGCAGGCGGCTGCGGCGCTGGTCTCGGCAGGTGTGGTCAACGGCGTGACCGCCACCACCCTCGCTCCGCAGGATACGCTGACCCGCGCGCAGTTTGTCACCATGATTACGCGCATTGCCAATCAGATTATCACCCCGCAGGAGGAAGCTGCCTCCGATGAATCCACTGCCGCGGCTGTGCCGCTTACGGGCAACTCGATTATCTCTCTGCCGGCATGCACGGTCTCCGATACCGAGCTGCATGGTGATTTGATTTTTGCCACCGCCGCACAGGATGCGACGCTGGATGCAGTCACCACACGCGACCGCGTGGTGCTCAAGGGCGCGGAAACCGCCAAGCTGAGCGTACAAAACGGCTCCCAAATCTCGACCCTCGCGGTTGACCCCGCAGGCACGGCGTCCGTCTCCCTGTCGGAGGATTCTTCGGTCGGCACGCTGGTCATTGCGGGCGAAGGCGGCGCCGTGACGCATTCCGGCCTGACCTCCAACATTGAAATCACCGCATCCGGCCGCACCATCAACCTGTATCAGCTGCAGGCCGATACCGTGACCATCATCGGCAGCAACAACACGATTGTTGTGGACGATTCGGTTGGCGCAATTGCAGTCAACGGCGGCGCAAAAAACAATAAGCTGACGCTGAACGGCTCGGTGAATACCCTGCTGCTCGCAGGCGTCGGCACGACGGTGGACGGCAAGGGCAAGGCCGCGACGGTCGATATCCGTGCGGTCAATTGCGACGTATCCATTGAGTCGGACTCCAAGATTGAAAACATCGACCCCGGTCTGTCCGGTGTGTCGCTCTTGATGGGCGTACCGGATAAGGTCAAGGCGGGCGGCTCGCTGGTGACGCAGGTCACATTCAGCGGCGTGACCGAACCGAAAATCTGCTCTGCGCAGTGGTACAAAAACGGCGAGGCCATGGAAAACTACGCCAACGACAACTTCCAGCTGTCTGCGGAAGCGGTTTCCCGCATCACGACCTACTTCACCTTCACCAAGGACATGGACACCAGCGTGACCATGGGCTTTAAGCTGACCTATGAGAATCCCTCGACCGGTGAAACCGAGGAGCTGTATATCGAGAAAACCGTACCGATTGAGAACTATTCGGACGAATGGTACTACCAGCGCGACGTCAACCGCATCCTGAATCTGGTCTCCTCGACCTACCGCGGCAACTACACCACCTCGTATGCCATCAACAACGACTATGCGGCCTATGAAAAGGAAGTCTGGGTCAATGCAAAGGGCTATTCGAGCAAGACCCAGTATCTGGTGTGGATCAACCGTGCGTACCAGCATGTGAACGTGTTCCAAGGCTCCAAGGGCAATTGGAAGCTGATCAAGTCCTTCCTCGTTGGCACGGGCGCGGCCTCCTCGCCCACCCCGACCGGCCTGACCACGGTTTCCTACAAGTCGGCGGGCGGCTGGACGACCAGCACCTATACCGTGCGTCCGGTCGTCGGCTTCTACCCCGGCACGGGCTATGCCTTCCACTCGCGCCTGTGCTATCCGGGCACGGATACCGAATATGACTTCAGCGCGGGCTACCCCGTCTCGCACGGCTGCGTGCGCATGTACAAGAACGACATCAAGTGGATTTACAACAACATCCCGGTCGGCACGACTGTCGCCATTTTCTAAAACGGATTGAAAAAGGCTTGGAACTTTGGTTCCAAGCCTTTTTTCTGTCTTTCTATGCCTTTTTACGCCGCAAACTACCGGCAAACAGCGCAATGCCTGCACAGAGCGCTGTCAGCATCAGCAGCGTTACCAGCCCGCCCAGCTGGATGGTGATGTCCTCCACCGCGTACGGCTGCTGCGCGAATCCCTCGTAACCGATATCCAGCCACAGCGCGTTAGTCGGCAGCCAAATAACCGCATACACCGCCAGCATGACTGCACTGACGAGCGGCACACGGCCGTGCGTCACACGCCACAGCACCAGCACCGCTGCGGCCAGAACCGCTATTGCAAGGATAACACCGAGCAAGGTGCTTCGCCCTGCCGCGTCGATTGCCCGCCCCATTGCCTCTACCTCGCCGGCGGTCGGCTGCGGGTCGCCAAATTGGGGCATTTGTGAGAGTGCAGTCTGTGCGCGATTCCAGCCAATCACGCCCGCACCAATCAGGTAGGGCAGCAGCGGCAGGGTCACCGCAAGCGGACGGAAGCGCGTTTCCGGCTTCATACGCCGGTAGGCTAACGCGAATACGCCGACCAATGCGAAGAACAGCGGCACGGATGCCATCGCATAGAACAGCAGCCAAGGTTGATGGCTGTTGATGTTTACATCCCCTGCACTGAATACAATATAATAGCGGTCTATTTTGTTCAGCTCATAGTCAAACAGCAGCCAGCCGAGCCGTTTGACCAGCCACCACACCAGCAATTCAAACACCCACACGATGCCGAACAGCCGGTCAGCCATGTGCGCGCGCCGGCGGCTGACCGCTGTATCCAGACCGAGCGCTGCGAAGCGGTCGCACTGTTTGCTGTGCCATACGCGAAACGCGATATAGACGATGAGCACAATCACCAGATTGCGCAGCACCGCCGCCTGCCCGAACAGGCTGCCACAGTACGCCGCTGCGAGGATGCACACCACCGCCGCGAGCAGCATTTTATCATCCGTGCTGCCCTGTCGGTCGGCAAGGTACTGCTGCGGCGTGAGAAAGGCCTCGAGCGG
The DNA here is from genome assembly GCF_944384695.1 of uncultured Agathobaculum sp. Classification (GTDB taxonomy): domain Bacteria; phylum Bacillota; class Clostridia; order Oscillospirales; family Butyricicoccaceae; genus Agathobaculum. The sequence continues at coordinate 35,732 of NZ_CALWUQ010000015.1, forward strand.
CGGCGCGCCGGGTTTGCCCTGTGGGCTGTCGCCGTCCTCCGGCGCATCAGCGGCCTCAGTGCTGCCCGCCGCTTGTTCTTCCTCGTGTACCTCGCCCGCGAGCAATTCATCGACTGTGATGCCGAGCAACTGCGCCAGCGGCGGCAGCAGCGTCACCTCCGGATAGCTCGCGCCGGTTTCCCAAAGTTAAAGATATTGGTATCATTCAATCAATTTTGCCGATAAAGCGGTAGAAGATTTCTACCTCCTGTTCCCGGCTTC
>NZ_CALWUQ010000016.1 GCF_944384695.1 uncultured Agathobaculum sp.
CGGTTTGTTTGCATGGTCGCTGACCATTATTGCGCTCAGCCTGCTGCTGGAAAAGCTGCTGGTGCATGCCGCCGCAGTCTTGCAGGAGAAGTGGGGGGCCGTCGCATGATTGAATTGCGCGGGGTGAGCAAGTCGTTTGACGGCAAGGCGGTGCTGCGCGGCCTTGACTGGCGTATCGCGGCGGGAGAGCAGTGGCAGGTGCGCGGCGCGTCCGGCATCGGCAAAACGACGCTGCTGCGGCTGCTGATGGGACTGGAAATGCCGGATGCGGGCTGCATCACGGGCAGGGAAGGCCTGCGGTTCTTGCCGGTGTTTCAGGAGGACCGTCTGGTTGAGCATTGGAGTGCGGTCGGCAATGTGTCGTTGGTGTGCGCGGATGCCGTGCGCGTGCGCACGCTCCTATGCGCGCTGCTGCCCGAGGATGCGCTTGACCAGCCGGTGCGGACGCTGTCCGGTGGGATGCGCCGCCGCGTCGCGTTGGCGCGCGCATTGGCTGCTGAGGGAGATGTGCTTGTGTTGGATGAACCGTTTGCAGGTCTGGATGCGCAGACTGAGCGGCAGGCGGCAGAGGTAATCGCCGCCCATCGGGCGGGAAGAACGCTGATTCTGGTGTCGCATGGCAGCGATACGCTGCTGCAAGGCTTCCGCACGCTGTCGCTGAACGAATGATAAGTAAGGCCGCCCTTTATGGGCGGCCTTGCTGCATATGGTTGCCAACAAAGGACAAAGTATGGTAAGATAGTCTGCGTAAAGGTTGTGATATAACATGCAAAAGGGAGAAGCGGCAAAGCTCAAGCTGTTGCTCAGCGGCATTTGTGCGCGACTGACCAAAAACCGGGATTTTTTTGTGCAGGCGGTCGGCGTATTTACTTCGGGGAAGAAAAAGTTTGAGGCGAAACTCACGCGCGACGGTGAGGATTACCGCCTGCGCTTTCAGGGCGCGGAACGCACGGTGGATGCCGACGGATTCTGCGCGTTTTTTGCCGAACAGGCGGAGAAATTTGACGAAGCGGTACTGACTTACACCGAGCGCGGTTCGGTGGTGACGCTTTCGGTGACGCCGCGCGGCGTGCAGATGAAGCAGGCCGAACGGCAGGCAACGGCGGAAGAGAAAGCGGCGGCCGCCAACCCCTTGCTTGACCCGGCACGGCAGTATCTGATTCGCGTGGATCGCGCGGCGGCGCTGCTGCGCGAAATCGGCATCCTGACCGCGGATGGCAAGCTGAAAAATGACATGATCCGCAAGTACAACCAGATTGACCATTATGTAGAGTTGGTTGCGCCCATGTTCGAGCAGGATGACAGCGAGGAAATCGTGCTGCTCGACTGCGCCTGCGGCAAGTCCTACCTCAGCTTTGTGATGAACTATTATCTGCATGAGGTGCTGCGCCGCCGCTGTCGCGTGATTGGCGTGGACATCAACGAGCATGTCATCGACGAGAGCCGCGCAATGGCCAAGCGGCTGGGGTATCATAATATGGTGTTTCAGTGCGCCGATTTACGCACCTATCAGCCGCCCAAGGGCGTGACGGCCGTGATATCGCTGCACGCCTGCGATATTGCGACGGATTTGGCGCTGGCGACGGCGATTCGCGCCCGCGCGAAGTATATCGCGTGCGTACCCTGCTGCCACAAGGAGCTGCTCGACCAGTACACGCTGCCGGGACTCGAGCCGCTGACCAAATTCGGCGTGTTCAAGGCGCGGTTCAACGACGTGCTGACCGACAGCATGCGCGCGCTCAAACTGGAAGCGGAAGGATATAAGGTATCGGTGGTGGAGTACATCTCGCCGCTCGATACGCCGAAAAATCTGCTCATCCGCGCGGTGCGCACCGGACGGGATAATCCGCGCGCCCGCAAGGAATACGACGCAGTGCGGCAGGTGGTCGGGACGACCTCGGAGCTGGATAGGCGCTGCGCCGAAATGGATGCGGAGTTCTTTGTCACGGACGAAGATTTGATTTTGTAACACCAAGATTGCCTCTGAATAAACTGGTAATGAAGTCTCTTCAATCAATATTTGGAGGTAATCTACATGGCTGATAAAGTCTGCTGCCCCGGTCCGATCTGCGGCAGTAATAACAATAACGGCACCGCCGGCGGTTTCCGCGAGGCGGTCTGCGTTCACACCAAAAAGGTTTATGATTCCTGCCGCAGCAAGGAGTGCTTGCGCGACATCCGCGTGTATCTGTGCCGTGATGCACAGGAGCTGCTCAACGCCGGCGGCATCGCTTCGGTCAAACCGCGTGCGGCAGAATTGCTGTGCGTGAAGATCGACGTGGAACACGTTCAGTTTAACCGTGGCTGCTATACGGTTGACATCCGCTTCTTCTATCGCATCGAGTGCGAGGTCAGCTGCGTGGTTGGCCGTCCGCGCATCATCGACGGTCTGGCCGTATTTGACAAGCGCGTAGTGCTGTTCGGCGGCGAAGGCGGCGCCCGCATCTTCTCCTCCCGCTATGTGGAGGATGGCATGGACGTTCAGCTGGCACCCGACAGCAACAAGCCGACCGCTGTGGTCGAAGTGGTTGACCCCATCGTGCTGGATGCGCGCGTGGTTGCGCCTGAGACTTCGTGCAACTGCTGCTGCTGCGCACTGCACGAGGTACCGCGCCCGATTTGCTCCTGCTTCGGCGGCGATAATCTGGTGCTGGATAACGACGGCTATCAGCTGTTCGTTACGCTGGGCCAGTTCGCCATCATCCGTCTGGAGCGCGATATCCAGCTGCTCATGCCGGCGTATGATATCTGCCTGCCGCGCCGCGATTGCTCGAACAGCGGCGTAGGCGGCGAACAGGACCCCTGCGAGATTTTCGCAAACTTTGAATTCCCGATTGACGAATTCTTCCCGCCCAAGCAGGAATGCGGCGAGAATCTGTGCGGCACGCTGAGCGGCGGCTCGAACGGCTGCGGCTGCGGCAGCGGCAACAGCAATTCGGGTGGCTGCGGCTGCGGCGGTAAGTGCGGCGGCTGAGCCAAACGGTGACTGCACCAAATGAAAAGGGACGCTCCGAAAGGAGCGCCCCTTTTTGTGTGTCATGGATTGTACGGCATGCCGAAGCGCTTATCGGTACTGACCGCCCATCAGAGCGTCGTATACGCCTTGTGCGGTTTCGCTGTCATACTGCCCGATGGCTTGCGTCTGTCCCAATACGGTCAACGTGGCGAGCGCCAGAATCCGCGTCGAGCCCTGCGGATTATAGGGACCGGCACAGAACAGAAGCGAACGGACAATGTTCAAACCGACAAAGGAGGCCATCTCTGTGGTATCTTCAAAGCCTCTGGCCTGACGAATCAGCGACAGGTCGTCCATCTTCGGCGACACTGTCAAACCGGCCTTCTCCAGCGTTTCACGCAGCTGTGCGCCTTCGTCGCGATGCGCATAATACTGCTGCACGCTTTTCTTGTCCTGGAACCAGTTACGCAGGAAATTGACCAGCTCTCCGGCTTCTTCAACCACTTTTGCAATCAGTCCGCTCTCGTCTCCCACTGCGTCGCCAATCAGACCGCCAACCACACTGCTCATGGTTTGAACTATCTCGTCGATTTGGCGGCTTTCAGCTTTGCTTGCGCCTTGTTTCTGCAGATGTTGGTTGCGGTTACGGGCGCGGTCGCTGCGCGCTTTCTGCTCTTCGGTCTGGGGCGCGGTCGCGGCCGGTGCAGCCTGCTCTTGGTGTTTGGCACGTTCCGCCTCTTCTTGGGCGTCATTCAGGTCGCCTATTTTGGAGAGATTTTTTCCGACCGAAATACCCGCATTCAGATATCCCAGATGCGAGCTGGCCGTTTCCAGCTTTTCGCCCAGCACCGTGGAGGCTTTTTCTCCGATTACGCTGCTGACTTTGTCTTTATAATTTTTATGGAAATCCTTGACTGTGTTGGTGAAGCTCTCGGCGCCGACACGCACCTTATCAAAGGACAGGCCGCCGCTCTCTTCGGCCCCCAGCACCCGATTGATGCGGTTGGAAACCTTGGTCGGCAGCAGCATCAGAGCCAAGCGTTTGGCCGGGCCGGGAATCTGTTCCTCGATGCGGGCACGCACGCGCCGTCCCATGAAGCGGGTGAAGCGGTTGCCGGAATTATGCAGGTTCTGCCGCAGAAAACCGCCGTCAAAATGGAACGCACCGGTCAGGCTCAAATCGCCTTCGGAAACATAAAGCTCGCGGTCCTCCAGAAAGATGTTGCGCTCGTTGGTGGTGCGGTAAACCAATTGCAGCGCACGGCTGACCAGCTTCCAGTCGACCGCGGTTTTACGCTGGGAAAGCGTGTCCGTCGCGTTGACATGGATTCTGCGGTCGGTAAAGTCAATACTGTCGTCCACCTGAAAGGACAGTGCAGTAAGGATGGCGTTGCGGCAGTCCTCCGCTTTGAGCTGCAAGCCCTTCGTGCCCTGTGCATGGTGCAGGTGCTCGTCGATGAGCGAGAAACGCGCGCGCGGGTTGACATAATCCCGGCCCTGAATACCGAAGCGGCTGAACAGCGCGTCCTGTTTGGATACGTCCAGAATGTCGCGCTGCCCCAGCGCCTTGATGAACAGGGTGCGCTGGGATTCGTCCAGATTGAGCCAGCCGGCGTATACAGCCTGCTGGCCGTCGTGCTCCGCCTGCTCCCGCAGAAATTCATCCACATGCTCCGGCGTATCGAATGTTTTGGGCAGACTGCTTTGCTTTGCGTACTGCGCTTTGACCATTTCGTTGCTGCTTACCATGACATTGTCCTTGGCGTTTTTCACAGCGGTCAAGCGCGTTTGCTCGCGTTCCATCTCCTGCAGGAAGTCCATCGCGTGATTCAGCAGCGCCCAGTCTACCGGGCTTTTGCGGTTGAGATCGACAAAGTCCTCCCGCCGCAGGCGGTGGTTCAGGTCCACATCGTCACGCAGCTGATAGCTGTACAGTGTGTCCAGCGCGCGCGCAAGGCTTTCGGCCGTAAACTGCGGGCACTGGCTGCTGTCGGCATAGCTGGTGAGCATATCCAGCCGCTTTTCTTCATTGACAACGCCGCGGACAGCGCCGCCGCCGACGGCCCACAGGCTGACCCGCTGGGTATAGTCCAACACGGTGCGGTCCTGCAAAATCCAGACGAGCAGATTTTGATGCATGGGGCTGAGCGCTTCGAGCTTGTCCATCAAAGCGGTGTGGGACTCGCCGCCCTGCTTCTGAAGCACATCGGACAAATCGCGGAAGGTGGTGAGCGATTCGGGCTGAATCGGTTCGGGTATATTGCTGGTGCGCACACGCCGTGCTTCCGTGCGAGATTCATAGCTGTCTGTCAGACGGTCCAGCGCAAGGGGCTGATTTTCCTGCCGGCGGCTGATGCAGAGCAGGGTAAAGTCCAGCGCCTGCCGGAACGTGACCGGACCAAAGACACCGTTACTGCTTTTCAGCCGGTTGAGCGCAATGGTATAGTTGATTGGCGCCGAAAATTCGCCCGTTTCCACGTAGGTTTGCAGCGCGTTCTGGATGAAGACTTGCCGGCTGCGGTTTGCCTGTTCGCTTTGCAGCAGTTGATTGCTGGGCAGCGCAAGACCGAACTTGCCGGGCGCTGTCAGCGTCAGGGCAAAGATTTGCCGCTGGTTGATATCCAGTGCGTTGTATTCGTTCAGCAGGGATTTGTCGGCATGCTCGGCCAGATAGGCTTCAAAGCCCTTACGGTCCACCATGGTGCAGGGGGTGACCTCCGAGCTGGTCAGGCCGTCATAGGAGATATTCCCCAGCAGGGAGGAGGAGTCGATGAGATATTGCCGCGAAAGCTCGTCCTTCAGCAGCGTCTGCGCCTGCTCGCGAATCGACTGAATATCCAGCTGCGCAGTGCCTTCCAGCAAGTCGGCATGGAAGTAGTCGCGCAGACCCATGTACAGCGATTGCCGCTCCTTTTCTTCGTAGGGGGCGAGCAGCTCGGTCCAAACGCTTTCCATCTGAATGACGGCGCGCAGATAAGACAGCCGCTTTTCGGCCATCGACTGGAATTCCTCCGGCGGCATGGTATACAGTCCGGCGGCCAGACCGTCAACCACCTGCTGTCGTTCCGCATCCAGTGCAGGATTTTCGATTTCCAGCGCTGTGACTGCTGTAATCAGGCTGCGGGCATTGCGGAAGGTGGACAGCTGGTTGGGCAGGTCCTGATTGAGCGCACCGTTGCGATGCGTCAACAGGTAGGTCGTGAACGCCTCCGCTTCGGACTCCTCCAGATTTTCGCCAGTTACGCCCTGTTCGCAAAGGGCAGTCATCAGCGTGGTCAATTCGGTATTGAGTGCGTCCAGCGCTGCGGCATCATCGCGCGCGATGGCGCGCTCAATCAGGCAGCCCTGCACAAAGGGGGAAGCGGTGGGGTACTGCGTCTTGATGCGCTTTGTGGCGCTCTGAATGCTGCTCGTCAGCGGGTTTTTGATGTCCGTCATCGCCAGAATCGGCGACGGAATACCACTGAGCTCTTGCAGGCGCGCAGCATCGGTATCGGCCTGCCGGCCTGCGGCCTTCCGCTGCTCGATTTGCGTCATGACGGATGCACGCTGGCTCATGATTTGCTTGCTCCGCTGCACATTGTCCGTCTCATCTGCGTCCAGCTGTTGATACTGCCGGAAGAGCCGGTCCAAATCGCCGGCAAACTGATCCGCCGGGGTATAGAACAGCTTGGTGCGCAGATACTGACGAAAGCCCTCCTTCATGCGCGGTTCATGCGGGTGACTGCTCAGGAAGGTGTTGAGCGCTTCCATATTGGTCAGCAGCGGCTCGGAGTGGTCGGTCAAAAACTGGTCGATTGTTTTGTCGGAATGAAGCAGGAAAGAGGAGCTTACCTCCTGAATCAAATCATACAGATACGGCGCCATGGCTTTACGGATACCCTTTTTGGCGGTCAAGATTTTGTGGAGGTTGTCATCAATGGACGGCTGTCCTGCCTTATGCTCGGTGATTTGTCCGTAAAGTGTGTAAAATTCCTGCTCCCACGGCCAATCGTTGGGCTTTAAGGTGGAGAGCTTCTGCCAGCATTCCTCCACTATCTGGCCGATGAGGAAGGGGTCGTTAAAGTATCTTTCCTTCAGATGGCGCAGCGGCGCTTCGTATTGCGCCAACAGCGTCTGTGTCAGCTGCTCCATATCCACATTGCTGCCGGTGGATAGGGTGGTCCAGACGTCTGGCTGCTGCATCAGGCGGTCCACAATGGGCAGGAGCACCCCATCGCCTGCGGTGCGCAGTTCATGGATACGCGCGTCGATTGCTTGGGAAAGTGCCTGTGCCTGCGTCAGTTGCTCCGGCTTGGCAAGGAGCGCGTCCAGCTTTTTCATGGTGTCCGCCCAGCTGGCGACGCCAAAGCGCGTGAGGTTTTCCTCCTGCTCCTGCTCGTCCAGTCTGACAATCATCTGACGGAAGTTATCGGTCAGTTGCTGCACCTGTTCGGCAGGCAGATTGGCCGCTTGCAGCTTTTGCGCCAGCTCGTTCCGGTGCGCTTGGATTCTTCTGTCCATAGTGCGCAGCTTTTTCTGGTAAGCGTCGCGCCCATCGTGGGTGAGGGAGCGAGCCATGTCCGATGTGGACAGAATGGCATCCTCATAGCCGGATACCAGCATTTCGTGCTCGCACGCCGCCTTGGTGATGCGGTCCCAATAGACGCGGAGCGGGTCTCTCGAAGAAGGCTCCACGAGGTCATGGTGGTACACTTGCTGCCGAATCAGATGGAGGGCCTTGCTATCCAAACTGTCTTTCCGCAGTTCGTCCAAAAGCTGTCCGGCTTGCTGGAATCGCTCGATACGACGTCCCGGACGGTTGCCCTTGGTGAAGAAATGTCCGCCACGGTGCGCATCCAGATAGCGGTACTGCACCTGTCCCATCTCGGCATTTTCTTGGCCGACCTGTGTCAGGAACCGAAGCTCTACAGAAGTGGTTTCCTGTATCAGACGGTTTTGTATCTGCTCGGCCGTTTGGCTGAAGTTTTCTGCTGTGGTGTCCCCCTTCAGGATGCCGGGCAGCATGCGGATGAGAATCTGCCGCGTCTGCGGGAAGGAAAGCTTGCTCCATGGCTCGGCTACCTGCGCCAAGGTGTTGCGCCATTGGAGGATGAGCGCGGCACTTTCGCTGCGGGGCAGGTTGTCCAAATCGTGCAGGCTGCGGACCGGCCCAAAGGTTTGCTGCGACAGAAGCTGGTCGAGCGCTTGGAGGATTTGTTCGGAATAGCTGTCATACATCCCGCCGAAGCCCGACCAGCGGCAAAGGGCTTCGCCTTCCAGCTGCTGCCGGATGATGCCTTTCTGTGTGTGCTGGGTAGGCTGCAGGAAATCGCCCTTTGCGCCATACAGGGCATGAGCGCGGTCTACGTGGGTTTCCGGAGCGCCGCGCTCCAGCGTTTTCAGCTTGTTGTCCAGAGCGGTTTGAAAAGCATCGGCCTCTTGGTCGAGTTGCTCCATAGCCCATGCGTCCAGCTCCCGCCACGCCGCCGGACACATGGCAAGCTCAGCTTGCTGCGCGTCCAGCAGGTTCAGATTGTTGTCGATGCGATTTTTCAGTCCTGCAAGCGCGGCTTTCATTTTGTCCAGCGTATCTGCCTGCGCCTGCACAACCCGGCGGTCGGCCAGCTTGCCCCAGCGGTTTTCCAATCCGGCTTGGCGCATGGCGACCCGGAAGACGGCCTCAACACTGGCGGCTTCCGGCACGGATGCCTGTAAATTGCGCAGATACTGGTATACCGTGGCGGAAATCGCGCCGGGGGAACCGGTCAGAAGCAGATAGCTTTCCTTTTCGAGCAGCTTGTTCATCACAATCTCACGGCTGGCGGTGGACAGGGAATCCTCGAGGATTTTCTGCACGTCAGCAAGGTTTTCCTCCGCCTGCTGGGACAAATGCGCAACCTGCTGCTGGAAGAGCGCATCGTCGCTTGGCGTGTGCAGGATGTTCTGTATCAGCCAGCTGTCCATTGCGCCTTGCAACAGCTTGAGCTTGGGATGGTTGCGCAGGACCTCCAGTCTATCATGATACAGTTTGATATGCTCGGTCTGGCTTTCCAGTGCAGCGGTAATGGCCTGCTCCAATTCCTGAGACTGTTCTTCCAGATTATCGGTGAGCAAGCGTGTGCCGAGATTGGTCGTCAGGGTCTGTGCTACCGACTCACGGAGCATCTGCAACGCCGGTTCGCGGGTCTGGTAGGCGTCCAGTGCGCGCTCCAGAGCGGGCAGATTGCGCTCCAGCGCTTCATGCAGCCGTTCTACCGAAGCGGCAAATTGCTGCCACGGTTGCTGCATGTTTTCCGGACCGAGCACCTGCTCGGCTAACTCGGCATAAGGGCCGAGCAGCCATTTTTGCGGGATGCTGCCATCAGCAGAAGCACCCGTGCGCAGATATGCCTGCTTGGCAAGCAGGTTTTCGGGGCGTTCCCTGTTTTGTTGTTCGGCTTGGCTTTGCTTGGCCACGTACTGGTCCCATTGCTGCTGGAAGGCCTGACTGCAGCATAGTTTGCTTGCTGCCATACCGGAGGAGGACGCGACGCCGTACAGTTTGGCAAAAACCGCCTGATTGACCTGTTCGGGCGGCAGCTGCTCGACCATATGCTCAAGCGCGACGGAGACACAGTGATACAGCAGTACAAAACGGCTTTGTACGTCAAGCCCCGCCATTTCGTCCAGATAGCGGTGACTGGGTGCGGTGGCACCTAAGTTAAGCGACTGGTAGACTTTCACCAAGTCGGATAACTGTGTTTCGTCCATGGTGGAGGGGGTGTAGCTCTGCAGCTGTGTTAGCAGATGGGACAGCGTGGTAAATGCAGGCGTTTGCTCCTGTGTGGTCAGTTGGTCCAGCGACAGGGGGTCGCCTACTGTCTGCGTCAATGTCTGTGCGTAAACCTGTGTGGAGGCATCCTCTTCGACGGCTTTGAGCGCTTGCAGCATGCTGTCCTGCATCTGTTGGCCGGGCTGATAAAAGGCCTGTGCCGCCTGCGGAGATAGCGCTGCGTCAAGCGCCTTTTGCTTGGCCTGTAACTTCCGGCGTTCGTTCTTGCTCAGTTTTTTGATATTCCGCTGCGCCTCTTGCAGTTCCACCCCGGTGGTGGCGCGCAGATGCGCTGCCATTTGTGGAGAAACGGGAGCGAACTGCTGCATTTCCTGCTGGACAGTCTGTGTGGTTTCGATGTGCTGTTGCTGCTGTCGGTTCACCTGAAGTGTTTTACCCATGGTTCGTGCCGTCCTTTCTGTAAAATCCCTGCTGGAGCTGTCCCTGACAGAGCAGGGTGCGTTCGCCGCGCTGTTGCAGCAGGCGGTGGGCGAGACGGTCGGCGGACTCCTCCACGCAGTCGAACGAAAGCTCGGTCAGGCCGTTATCCAGCATGGCCTGTGCGGTGCAGCGCACAAGCGCAAGCCCGCCGGTCACGCAGCCTCCCCGGATGCTGAACAAATTCAGATAGAAAACGCTGGGCGCGGTGTTCTGCACCAGAGTCAGGCCGGCGGGACGGTCATGGATGAACAGGACATGGCTGGTCTCCGGATCGGCAGCGGCGTAGTCTGCCCGGCTGGCCTGATAATTGCCCTCCTGTTCATACTGCGCGCGGATTTCATTCCGCTGCGCCGTAGAAAGGGCGGACAGGGAAAGGATGCTGCCGCGCCAGTCAACATTGGCGCTGGGGGACAAAAAAGGCGCGGATTCCAGCTCTTCCCGGGTCAAATGAAAGCGCTGCACCGCAAGGGCCTTGCTTAAAAAGCCCTCTCGGGATAGTATCAGCTCCATTGCCGGCGCCCAATCGGCATCAAATGGATAGCTGATGGTGATGTTGGAAATAGGGCGGCGCATCTTTTCAAAAATGCGCACACATGCCTGATGAAGAAGCGCTTGGCCCACGCCACGCCGACGATAGTCCGGCGCTACCCAGAACCAGCAGATGCTGGCGCGGGTCCCCATGATATTCAGGGCAATCACGCCGCAGCCGACGTCATCCCAGCTGGCGCCCAGCACAGCGGTGGAACGCGGGGAAAAGCCGTCCGGCAGCAGGGGGGAAAAGGCGGGGAGAAGCTCCTCGGTAACAGAAAAAATCTGCATAAATGACCTCCGTGGGAAATTGAGAAAACTCTTGCATACGCGGGCGGATGCGGCGTGCCGCAGACTGCGGGCGTATGTCAAAACAAAACATAAAATACTAATTATAGCATAACATGGCGAAAAAAACGGTTCAACTGTTTTCGTGGATTTTGGGGGAATCAGGGCTGGGAGAAAGGCGGGGCATTCCGGATTGCCGGTTTGTGTGCAAAAGCATGAGAAAAGGATGCGCCGGCACATAAGTGCGGACACCGGCGCATAGAATGGGCGTGTAGGAAGGGGGCGGCACAGGGATGCAGGAAGAAAAAAGCCCTGTCTATACCATTATTTTGGGCGTGTGTATGCTGCTGTGTCTGCTGATGATAGGCAGGATGCTGCTCGGCCATCCGGAGCAAGAGGTTTCACCGGAAGTGGGCCATCCGACTTTACCGGAGCAGGAGGAGACTGGAATGCAATTGCGGGAATCGTATTTGTGTGGGTTGATTGAGCAGGCATTGCCGATACCGGTGCGCGAAATCACGGCGCAGATAGGCGCGGATGAAACGATTTCCGTTGTGGTATTGGTGCGCAGACAGGATTTGCAGGAAAGCGGACTGGTGCCGGGCGGACTGCGTACCGCGCTGCTGTTCCTGCCGGAGGAATGTCGCATGTACGGTGCGTGGACGGCTTCTGTGGCGGAAGGGAAGGTTGCGCTGCAATGTGAAAGCGCGGAAATCGGCGGGGTGGCGGTACCGGCAGAGCTGGTCACAGAGCTGACCGAGCAGGTTGCCGCTGCTATCAACGAATATTTGGAAAAAGCAGGCATGACGCCACAAAAACTGGAATGGACGGACGGTGCACTACAGTTGACGGCATAAAAACCGCGCATCTGCCTGTTTGTCCGCACAGCAAAAAACGGCATGACCCAAAAGGGTCATGCCGTTTCAAAGCATATTCTTGCTATGGATGAGACGCAGCTATAAAAGTGGTTGTCCCTTAATCAAAAATAACGCGGCCGCCGCCCTGAAAGCGACTCAGATAGCTGCCGGAAAGCGGCTCATACTTGACCACTTCGCCGGTGTGCGGAGAGTGGATAAACGTATCGTCACCGACATAGATGCCTACGTGGCTGATGGAAGAGGGGCTGCTGCCAAAGAAGACAAGGTCGCCAGGCTCAAGGTCTTCGAGTGCTACGCGCGTGGTCGCATCAAACTGGGACTGCGCAACACGCGGGATGGTACCAACCGTGTTGGCAAATACGTAAGAGGTGAAACCGGAGCAGTCAAAGCCGCTCGGCGTGCTGCCGCCGTAAACATACGGGGTTCCGAGGAACTGTGCAGCATATTCCAGCACTTCCGCGCGCTTTTCACTGGTGCCGGTGTAGGAAACCGCGTTGGTGGAAGGCACGATGGTTTCGGTGCTGTCTGTGCTGTTGGAAGCGGAGCTGTCCGCAGTGGTGGTGCTTTGCGTACCGGAGAAGCTAATATAATCCGGATGGACATAGCCGGTCTTGCCGTTATATGTAACCTTGTACCAATTGCTCTCGACACCGGTCACGTTGACGGCCGTGCCGTTTTTCAGGGATGCAAGCACGCTGGACGAGGTGCTCGGCTGCGAGCGGAAGTTGACCGTGGTATCGCAGACGATTTTTGCCGTGCCGAGCGAAAAATCCGTGACAGTGGTGCCGACCAGATATTCGCCGCTGACATAGCCTTCCTTGCCGTTGGCAACGACCTTATACCAGCTGCTGCTGTTGTTCAGAACGGCAACAACGGTGTCCTGCGACAGGGTAGCGATGACCTCGCCGCCGGGGGACTGACGCAGATACAGCGCGTCCGCCTTTACCTTGGCCTGATACATGGCCAGAGAATTGGGGAGAAACATAGATAAGGCGAGCGCGCCGGTAACGGCGATGCGGAACAATTTCTTTGTTGATTTCATGGATAAGCCTCCGTTTGTCAAAGCGAACTGTGGTTTACTTGTTGTGCAGTGCGCGGCCCAGCCAGATGGAGGCGATGTCCATGGCGGCCCACAGGCTGTTTTTCTCAGTCTTTTTCACGATGCGATCCTTGGTTCGCACATTGGGATTGGTTTGCTGCAATTGAACGGAAACGCGCTTGGCGACCGGCAGGCCCTTGACTTCGCCGGCATCCAGAATCTGCATCATAATAATGTGGGAATCGCTCATCGAACCATAATAAATGATGTTTTCTTTGCGCATCAGCGGGTGACCTTTATATTCCAGAAGTTCTTTCTTCTTGGCGGTGGTAGGCATTTTGTGCACTCCTTATAGTTACAAAACGGTTACATTTGAAAGTTACATTATGGAAACAGTATAGCATGCCTATGGCCATTTGTCAAACGGGAATTAAAATTGGTTGGAAAAACCGTTATTTTGTGATACAATAGGGCAACAAATACAACAATTTGGTAGGGGCTTTCATGAAGTTTGCTTTTTTCACCTTGGGGTGCAAGGTCAATCTGTTCGAAACGCAGGCGCTTGAGCAGCTGGCGCAGGCGCGCGGACATGAAATCGTGGACAAGGATGCGGATGCGGTTGTCATCAACACCTGTACGGTCACGTCGGTGTCCGACCATAAGAATATCCGCGCGTTCCATCGGCTGCGCAAGGACAACCCACGGGCGGTGATTGCGGCCTGCGGCTGCTTTGCGCAGACCGACCCGGAGCGCGTGCGCGCAACGGGGGAAGTTGACCTCATCTGCGGAACGGGCAACCGTGCGGAGGTGATTGCGCTGTGCGAAGCCGCCGTACAGGGTGAGGCTGCGCCATGCTGCGCATCAGAAGAGGAAAGATATGAAGTGCTGCCGGCCGGGGTTCCCAGAGGGCGGACGCGCGCGCTGCTGAAAATAGAGGATGGGTGCAACAACTTCTGTACCTATTGCATTATCCCATATGCACGCGGTCGGGTGCGCTCACTGCCGCCCGCGCAAGCGGCGCAGCAAGCCGCGCGCCTGGAGCAGCAGGGCGTACACGAAATCGTGCTGACGGGCATTGAAATTGCGTCCTACGGACAGGATTTACAGCCCTCGGTTTCGCTGACGGACTTGCTGTGCGATTTGCTGCCGACGCATCCGTCGGTACGGTTTCGGCTTGGCTCGCTCGACCCGCGTGTGGTAGATGAGGGCTTTTGTGGACGCTTGGCAGCGTTACCCAATCTTGCGCGGCACTTTCATCTTTCCCTGCAAAGCGGCTGTGACAGCGTGCTGCAGCGGATGGGCCGCAAATACACAGCGGAAGAATATGCACAGGCGGTGGAGCGCATTCGCGCGGTACTGCCGGATGCGTCTATTACCACGGATTTGATTGTAGGCTTTCCCGGAGAAACTGAGGAAGAGTTTGCGGCGACGCTGGCGTTTCTCGAGCGCTGCGCGTTTGCGGCGGTGCATGTGTTCCCGTTTTCCGTGCGGGAGGGTACACGAGCCGCCAAGCTGCCGGGGCAGCTTTGCCAGCAGGAGAAGGCGGCACGCGCGGAGCGGGCCAAAGCGGTGGCGCTGCGGCTGAGCGAAGCCTACCGCCGCGGTTTTGTGGGAAGGGAATTGACTGTGCTGCCTGAACACCGCACTGGCGGATTCTGGGCGGCGCACGGGACATACGGTTTCCCTATATATATAGAGGAGAATGCGCGGGTGCGGAAAAACGGACCGGTTACCGTGCATCTGGAAGCATTGCACCGTGACGGGCTGCGTGGAAAAATCCTTTAGCGCATCTGTCACCACATGAGGAGTTGCTCCATAGTATGAAGTGAAATCTTTGATAGGAGGAAATTCCTTATGTGCTCTTCTAACTCTATCTTCAGCGAGAACAACTGGTGGTGGATCATTGCAAAAAGCGCGAAAGGCCAGACGTGATGCGGCTTTTCGCGCTCTTGTTTTTTGTAATCGTACCAGAATCGTACTGTCAGGCGAGTGCGCTCAGCTTTGCGGCGACATCGGCCTGCTTGTTTGGGTACAGGTGGGAGTAGATGCGGAGAGTCGTGTCTACGCTGTCATGACCCAGCCGCTCGGCGATCAGGAGCGGCGAGAAGCCCAACTCGATCAGCATGGAGGCATGGCTATGCCGAAGATCGTGGACGCGGATACGCGGCACTCCTGCACGTTCTGCGGCCTTGCCCAGCGAGGTCGAGACATTGCTGGGGGAGCGGCGGAACAGCAGATCGGTACGGGCGGGCTGGTAGAGCCGTTTGATGTATGTCTGCAGTTCGGCGCAAAGCTGGTCGGGTATGGTCACGGTACGCACGCTGTTTTCCGTCTTGGGCGGCGTGATGACATCCCGACCGCCGCGCCGGTCGCGGGTTTTGGTGATCGAAATGGTTTTGGAGGTGAAATCAACGTCTTCGATTGTCAGCGCAAGGCATTCACCGCGACGCATGCCGGTCCAGAACAGAATTTGATAGATGGCGTGCAGTTCGGGATCCGTAACACATTCAATGACCTGCCGGTACTGGTCAACCGTCCAGAACTGCATGACTTTTGCGTCACGCTTGCCGATGCGGGGCTCGTTATGGCATGGATTACGGTCGAGGCCATAATACTTCTCTGCAAAATTAAATACAGCAGCAAGATCGTTGTTGATCGTCCGCAGATAGGTGGGGCTGTATTCAGTTTGCATCATTGCCGTCTGCCACTCGTGAATCATTAGCGGCGTGATCGAACTGACCGGAAGATCACCGAACGTCGGCAGGATCTTGTCGCGGAAAATATGCTGCTTTTTGCGGATCGTGCTGTCGCGCAGGCGGACAGCGCTGGACTGCATGTACTGTTCGTATAATGCCTGAAACGTCATGCTGCAGCTGCCGCTGTGCTGCTTAACGAAATTGTCCTCGAAGGCTTTTGCTTCCCGTCGGGTGGCAAAGCCTTCTTTCTTTTTACGGTGCGTGGTGCCAAAGCTGTCCTTGAAGTAGAAGGACGCGTACCAGCGACCACTGCCGTCGGTCATTTTGTGTACCGCCATTTGGTATCCCTCCCATTTACAACACACAAAAATATATGCTATAATGAAAGGGCAGAATCCCGCTCAAAGTTTTCTGCCCTTGATCCCGCCCTGGTGCTCCAACACCGGGGCGGGGTTTTTATTGTAACAGCCGCATTATGTCAAGGCTATAATTACCAACATTTACTTGCAGACAAAACGCACAATGCATCTCTACAATTTTTTGTGGAGGTGTTTATTTGTGAGCTACAAAGACTATCAAAACGCGAGAAATGCGTCGTGGAAAATCCTTTTGGATTGTGATATAGACCGTTTGCCGGTCGATCTGAATGTAATCCGCGATCTGATCGGTGTTCGCATAGTATCATACAAGGATGCAAAAGCGCTCATACAAAAAAGAAATCTAAGTGCGCTCACTGTACAGACGGACGGCCTTACGTTTTATGCTGGAGCAGAGCCGGTCATCCTGTACAGTGAAGTATGTTCACCGGAAAGAATCCGCTTTACGATTGCGCATGAGCTGGGACATATTGTACTCGGGCATGTTGCGCCGGGAAATATCACGACAAAAAACCGTGAGCCTTTCCCGGGAGATAGCCCGCAGGAGACTGCGGCCAATCAATTTGCCGCCCGCTTACTGGCACCTGCCTGCGTATTGTGGGGGCTTGATCTACATACAGCAGATGAAATTGCGGAGGCGTGTCGCATTTCAAAGCAAGCCGCGCAATTCCGATCGGAAAGAATGAAAACCCTGTATGCCAGAAATAAGTTTTTATCGTCGCCGTTAGAACGCAAACTATATCAGCGATTCATGCCGTTTATGGAAGCGGTGTGTTGTCGGGAAGTTCGTCCAGGTGAATCTCTTCAATCTGACTGACGGCGCCGCTACGAGCTGCCGCCATGACCATCGGGCGGGGCGAATCTACTTGCTCAGCGCAACGCTTATGTTCTATATTTAAAATCGAATCCACAGCTGCTTTACCGTACTCGTCGAGAGTGCGGTATTTTTTTATGTGCTCACATTCTTCAGATGTCAAGGAGTGCAGAAGTGAATTTTCGAAGTTTGAACCAACATATCCGGTTTCTAAAAGGATGTCACCTGATGTATTAAGAATTTTTGCCAACTGTTTTATTTTTTCGACATCAGGTTGGCGCTTTCCTGTTTCGTAACCACAGTATGTGCTATTAGTTATACCCATTGCATCCGCTACTTGTTGTTGTGTCATTCCGGATGATAAACGAGCGGATTTAAGTTGTTCTGCGAATGCCATATATTCTCACCTCATTTTCATAATTAACATAGCACGAACTTGGCGATACGTCAATATTTTTTAAAAAATCTATTGACATATTGGCGTAATGCTGATAACATATAATCACAAATTGGCGTTACGCCAAGAAAGGGGTGAAAATATGTACCCTAATCTGTTGGGGCAGAAAGCATATCACCATCTGACGGATGAGGATATGGCCAAAGTTATTGGCGTTTCTCGAAATGCCTATTCCGCAAAAATTAAAAGCGGGAGATTTACTCCACAAGAATGTGCTTTATATTGCAAGTATTTTAGGAAGCAATTTGAGTACCTATTCGCAACCGACGAAGAAATTGGATAAGGAGGGAAAATAAGGTGCAACTGCAAATTGCGATATTTATTTCTGGATTTGTCGTAGGCCTTGGAGTATATAGGCTGATCATAGCGCTCTTCATGGGTGAGTGGCCTGATACAAGATGCACCTTTTGCAAGTATTTTCTGGAAAAAGAAAGCCGCCACAAAAAGTGACGGCGAAAAAACTACTTGCTATTTGATTTAGGTTGCGGTTGAGTTGTAGCCGAAGCAGGCTTCTGAGGTGCGGGAATTTTGAAGGACGGAGGAGGTACTGAATTTTTTTGAATATCTGAGCTTTGACCGTAGGTTGTGCGTTTAGAATTATTAGTCATTATCGTTCACTTCCTTTACATCATAATAGAGATTGAAGTAGTTTTTGCATTCTTGTTCGGCATTTTTAGAGCAGATACGGCTGGGGGGTAAATAAATATCGCCAACGTATGTATTTTCCAATTCGTTTAGCATTTTGCGATATTGAGTTAGAAGGGCTGTAATTTCGCTCTCTGAGTATTTTTCTGAATCTATTCTTGCCCAATCCTCCTCAATACCAATAAGCATTTTGCTTATTGCTGGGATTATAAATTTGAATGCGATAAGCTGTTTCGATTGGGGGTATAAAGGTTTTGTTACACTAAATATTTGTGATACAGCTAAAATGATCGCCCAAACGACTGGATACTGAGCCCAGATGCCCCATGCAGCAATAGATGATGCTGAAGATAACAGACAAACAGTATCTATTATGCCAATAATTCTTTTTGAATTTAGTTGATAATGCCAATAGTATCGTTCTTTATATTTCATTTCAACGAACATTGTCCAAAACTTCTCGCGCATCATATTCACCTAATGAAATTTTATCATGATTTTATGTGAAAGGCAATCGTGACGGTAGAAAAAACAGGAAGAAGGTGAAATAAGATTGACTGAACTAAGCAAAAAGCTCATCCGTTTTGCAGTGGACGAGCTTCGAGACGAAACCAAAGGCGTACTGTTAGTTCAAGGCGTCATAGGTGCACTGGAGGACGCAGCCAAGGATTTGGAACGTTTTGTACTCCGATTGCCTATTGAGGATCATTTAACGACGTTGGAATCGTAATGTGTTTTGTCCCTGATAATGGCAATGAGGAGAGGTCAGAAAAGCAATGGAGCAAAAGAAATCAAAAATCGAGATCATCACAAAAGATGACACTACAACAAACATCTTTCTAAATGGTCAGGACATTACCGAAAATGCCATGTCCGTTATGTTCAAGTGCACTTCTGGAGAAGTGCCAACTGTGACGATCGAGTATCTTGCAGTCGAATGCACGGTACGTACACTGGGCGAATTGAATATTAAAAAGCATAATCCTTGATACTGTGCAGTTATTGGTAAGCTCCTAAGCCCACAGCATCACAAAACGTACAAGCGCACAGACAAGCTAAGACCGCATACCATGAAATGAGAAAGGCGGTGATGAAATGGAGCTGATTGGTGTAGAAGAAGTCAAAAAGCTGTTGGGAGTAGGGGAAACCAAAGCGTACGGCATTATCAAACAGCTCAATGCAGAACTGAATAAAAAAGGGTATCTCACCATAAGAGGTAAGATCCCAAAGGAATACTTAGAGAAGCGTTTTTACCATTAAAGAGGAAGTGAAAAATGAAAAGGCTGCTTAAAATCGTGGCATTCAGCTGTGGCGGGTCCATGGGGCTGGCCGCAGCAGCGTGGGGCGACGGCTGGTGTAGCGGGATCTCATTTGTGATGATTCTGATCGGCTGCGGGTGCGGGCTGTTTGTGGCTCTGCATGAGTTGGCTGTCATTCGGGCATTCGAGCAGAAGGAGAAAGAGGCCATTCGGCACAGCGCGTGGAAGGCTGAGTTTTTCCGAGAGATTGATAAGCTGTGAAACATACGAGTTGCAGGGAAAGGCGCTTGCGCCAGAGAGATGCACAGTTGGAGAAGCTTTTGCGCGAGAGATTGGAGGTGCGCCGTGCGAAAGCCAAATAACGCCGAACAGAAAATCGTATATCGGCATCCGCGCGGCCGGTTCGACGTGATCGAGTTTTACGGGAAAAGTCCATTCGGAACGCCGTTTAGCATTCGCGAAGCATTTTTGACGCCGGAGATGGATGTGCGAGGGCTATTCCATGTGGACAAACAGGCAGGCGGAAACCACCATGTGCCAGTTCCTGAGGTTGAAAAGGTGCCCCGCAAGAGCAAGCCACGCAAGAAAGTGGTTGCATTGCTGTCCGAGCAAGAAAAGACCATGATTATGGACATGCATGAGATCGGATGGCCGATACCGAAGATCGCAAGCAGTCTGCATAAGGCAGGGAGCGTTGTGTTTGACTACATCTATTGCGATCAGCAAAAATGAAAAGCCGCCTCGGAACGGCAATTCCGAAAGCGGCAGGCAAAAAATTATGAATTCATCTTTATAATACCCGCAAGGAGGCAGGAAGTCAATGGAAATTTCAATTAAAAGTCTGGATATCAAAAATTTTAAGGGTATTCACAGTATACACTTGGTTTTCCACAACGGCGTAAACAGCTTATATGGCGAAAACGCCAGCGGCAAGACTTCGGTCTATGATGCGCTGACTTGGCTGCTGTTCGATAAGGATAGCCACGGCAACAGCCGTTTTTCGGTCAAGCCCACGGGCGCGACGGGCGGCGTGATGCCCGAAGTGACTGCGATTTTGTCTGTGAACGGTGAAGAGATCAAGCTGCGCAAGACGCTGCGCGAGAAGTGGGAAAAGCCGCGCGGCAGCAGTCAGGCTCGTTTCGCCGGTCATACCGTGGATTATACGGTGGACGATGTGCCGCGCAAGGAGGGCGAGTATAAGCGTATCATTGCGGGCTACATAGACGAAAACCAGTTCCGCATGCTGACCGGTGTATATGCTTTCGCGCGTGATCTGCACTGGAAGGAACGCCGCCGCCTGCTGGCTGAGGTGTGCGGGCTGCCGGAGGATGCCGAGCTACTTGCCGGGGCACCGCAGTTCGCGGAGTTGGCTGCTGTAGTTGGTCGTCGGACAGTAGATGACTACAAAGCGGCGCTGATGGCGCAGCGCAAGGGCGCAAACGCTACATTGGACACGCTGCCTGTGCGCATAGACGAATGTGAGCGCATGGTTGCAGAGCTTGCCGCGCAGCCTTTTAAACAGGCGCGCCTGACATCTGAGGCATTGCAAAAAGACCGAGAACGAGTGCAGGCCGATTTGGCTAAGCTGGACGGGGACGCGCTGCTGGCCAAAGCGGAAAATGAGCGGGATGCACTGAACAATCAGCTGCGTGAGCTGGAAAACGAGAACCGGTCGCACCGGGATAGCCAGTATGTGCCGTGCGAGGATGAGACACCCGCTTTGCGGCAGGCCGTTCGGGATGCGCAGAACACATTGGACACGGCTATTAAGGAATGCAATGAGCTGCGTGCTCGAATCGACAGTGGTGAATCCCGTTTGAATGGCTATCGTACCCGCTGGACTTCCATCAACGAAGAACAGTTCACGGGCGGCACTTGCCCGACCTGTGGTCAGGCACTTCCGGCGGCAGAGTTGGAGGCAGCAAAGCAGCGGTTTGAGACCAGCAAGCAGGATCGCAAGAACGGCCTGCTCGAGGACAGTAAGCTGCTCAAGGCAGATATCGCCGCGCTGAAAGAGCGTTTGCAGCAGAAAGAGGACAGCTTACCCGGCCTGCGGGCGGCTTACACGACGGCTGAGCAGGCACTCAAGGAGTATGTTGTGCCCGCCGCGCCAGTGATTGAGGATTTACCGGACTACAAGCGCCGTAAGGACGCGATCCAGAGATCCATAGACGATGTCTGCCGCCGCATTGAACGCTTGCGTACGGACAAGCAAGCCGAGCGCGATCGACTGGAAAGCGAGTACCGAGAAATCACCGCAAAGATACTGGAGAATGATGCGGTGCTGGCCAAGGAACAGCAGCTGACCGATACGCGCCGCCGGGTGGCCGAGCTGCAAAAGGAGCAGCACAGATGTGCGGCACAGGTTGAAGAGATGGACCGCATGATTGAGATGTGCGAGGAGTTTGCACGGTATCGCGTGCAGTCCGTCGAGGATAGTGTGAACCGGCATTTCAAACTGGCGCGTTTTCGACTGTTTACCGAGCAGATCAACGGCGGTTTGGCAGACTGCTGTGATGTGGTGGTTGGCGGTGTGCCTTACGCAGACCTTAACAGCGCCATGCAGATCAATGTCGGCCTGGACATCATCAATACGCTGTCCGCGCATTACGGTGTACGTGTGCCGTTGTTTATCGACAATGCCGAAAGCGTGACCCATTTGCATGAGATTGATACCCAGATTGTCCGGTTGGTTGTGTCAGAGCAGGATAAGGAGTTGAGATTGGAGTGAAATTAAAGGATAAGGTAAAGCCCGCAATACCGCCGATGGAAGGCGGCGTTTATATGGCCGTCTGCGTCACTGTGGCAGATCTGGGCGATCAGTACAGCGAAAAATTCAAGAACACCCAGCGTAAGGTAGTGTTTTCGTTCGATATCCCATCAGAAACCGTGGAAGTGGATGGCGAGACCAGACCGCGGCAGCTTTCCAAGCGTTGTACTTTTTCGGTGAGTAAGCGTGGGACGTTAAATAAGATGCTCAACGCGTGGCTGAACGCCAATATGAGTGAGCAAGATCTATCTGAACTTGATCTGTTCGATTTTGCCGGGAAGCCTTGTCAGATTCGCGTGACCGTATCCGAGGATGGCGCGCATAACAATGTCGAGGATGTGATGGCTCTGCCCAAGGGCATGCCCGCCCCAATGACCGATACGCCGATCATTACTTATGACATTGATGAGGATGGTTTTTCGGGTGATAAGTGGGAGTCGCTGCCGGGATGGATGCGTGACACCATTGAGAAATCCGAACAGTATCAGCAGAATCCGCCTGATAAGCCGCTGGACATGCCGGCAGATCAGGCGCAGCCCACAACCGGAAAGGATGACTGCCCGATATGATATTCCGGAGTTTGGCCAGCTCCAGCAAGGGGAATGCGTACATCGTGACAGATGGTGAGACGACGATCCTGCTGGAGTGTGGCCTGCCGTATAAGAAGCTGGAGAAGCTGAGCGGACACACGCTGACAAGCGTTGCGGCATGCTTCATCACGCATGAGCACAAAGATCATAGTCAGGCAACCGGTCAGCTAATCCGGCGCGGCGTTCCAGTCTATATGTCGTACAAGACGGCGGTGGCGCTTGACCTGCCCGATGCGGAGATTATCATGCCCGGAGAGCCGGTGCGCATCGGTGCGCTTCTCGTGATGGCGTTTCCAGTGGTGCACGATGCGTCAGATCCGGTCGGGTATCTGATCGACGACACGCACACGGGAGAACGGCTGTTTTTCGCTGCCGATACCCGCGGGCTGAACTATGTGGTGGAACACCCTACATATATCGCGGTTGAGTGCAACTACGAAGAAAGCCTGCTGGAATCCAGCACCCAAATGCCGGACAGCTTGAAAAACCGCATCCGGCACAGTCATTTTGAGCTGTCGGATGTAATCCGCTGGCTGCACAAACAGGATCTGAGTGGCGTGCTGACCATCTATCTGCTGCACCTGTCCGCAGGGCACAGCCGGGCGTCCGCCTGGGAGGCGCGCTTTCGGCAGGAGTTCCCGGGCATCAATATTGTGATTTGTAAGGAGTGAACAACGTGAGCGATATCAACATGACCGGTGAGGTCAAGGAGATCAACCTGCTCGACATGATGGGCGGCGCGGTTGGTGAGCGCGTCAGCTATGAGCTGAGCAAGATCATGCGCAACTGCAAAGACCTGAACACCGAGCCGAAAAAAGCACGCACACTGACCGTTGAGTTTTCCATCACGCCGACCGAGACACGCGACAGCGCGGCGATCCGCGTATCGGTGAAGAGTAAGCTCGTACCGGTACGGGCGCTGGACAGCACGCTTCTGATCGGAGGCACGTCGGATGATCCTGTCGTGATGGAGTACACGCCGCAGGTACCGGGCCAGCGCAATTTCTCCGGCGGCGAGCAGGAAGAACCCAAGCTGATTAAACTGGCAGACGCTAAGCAGGCATAAGGAGGACAAGAACATGATCAAGGAAGCATTGCAGTATATTGTGGATCTCGGCAAGGTTGCCGTATCAGAGATCAACGACAGCAAATATTCGACCGTACAGCTTTTCCGAATCCCGGAGGAGCTGACCGCGGCGCCGCTTTCTGTACATACCCTCTCGGTGATCATCAACTACATCACGAGCGGCACAGATGAGTGTGCGGAAAACGATGACAGCATGGACCGCCGGTTCGTGATCCATGTAGAGGACTATGACCGCGTGTACCTGTACCGCGAGCTGAACAACGATAAGGCGCGCGAGTGCCTGATCGAAGCGGAACTGTCCGTGCCGTCGTTCCCGTTCGGCCGCTGGATGGACATGGAGACGTTCACTATCAATCTGCAGACGTGTTTCACACCGGATGGCGACCGGGACAAGCTGATCCAGCTTGCAGGCACTGTGCGGGCGGATCAGGGCGTCACGGTAGCAGACGACGGCATGACCCAGCAGGTGACCGCGCGCAGCGGCATTTCCCTGATCCAGCAGGTGTCTGTGCCGAATCCGGTGGAACTGGTGCCGTTCCGCACCTTCACGGAAATCGAGCAGCCCGCAAGCCCGTTTGTGTTCCGCATGCGGCGGGACGGCGATGCGATTATGGCGGCGCTGTTTGCGGCAGACGCGGACGCATGGAAAAACGAAGCGATCTGCCGTATCCGTGATTACTTCGACATGGAACTGCCGGACGAATATAAGGACGACGTAATCATTCTGGCGTAAGGCAATCTGGCGCGGGGCGGCACTGACCGCCCCAGCCTTGCCCGGCTGGAGGTGATGCGGTGGGCAGGAATCGTAAGAAAGGGCTTGAATTTTGGATACGGGATATAGGATTATTCCGTGATCCGAAATTTCGCGTGATGCGTCAGGAATTTGGCGTGCTCGGCCCCTATGTTTACGAGTGCTTACTTGATATTGCATACGGGGACAAGGGCTATTACATCAATTATTTAGGATCGGGACGCGATGATACGCTATGGCTGCTATCCGAAATGACAGCCGGGCGTCATGCTCCGACAGTAGAAACATTGGCGAACGTAGTAGACCGCTTGGTGGCGTGTGGGCTATTCAGCAGCGACCTTTACAAGCGTGGATTTATTACGTCGAAAAGAATGCAGACGGACTATTTTACCGCCATATTGGGGCGTATCGCCGTTCAAATCAATTTTGACATTTGGCTTCTGACCGAAGAGGAAATGAGGGAAAAGAATCCGAGTGGCAAAAGCTTTGTGCTGCAATCTTTTATTTCTTGGCGAGAAAATAACATATCTGGACAAGAAATAGGGATTTCCTGTCAAGAAAGTACACAGAGAAGAGAACAGAACAGTAGAGAAGAGCACAGTAGAGAACAGCAGAGCAGAGAACGCGCCTCGGCGCTGACTGCTGATTTGGAACGGATGATTGGGACGCTAATCGATGATAATTTCCGGCTGGATATTGCCCGTCTGATGCAGGCGGGTATGCAGGAGGCGGTCATCATGGAGGCTGCCCGCCAAACCGGCCGCAAGCGGCCGCGCAATCCGGCGGCATATCTCAGGACGATCTTACAGGGCTATGAGCGGGACGGCATCCTAACCGCTGCTGATCTGGAGGCTACGCAGGGCAAAGAGCCGCGCCAGCAGCCGGTAGATGATGGATACTTGCATCCGGGTAACATGGATGAGGAGTGGCGCCAGCGCGTGTTGGCGTATCAGGAAGGAAAGAAGGGTGCACAAGAATGATGCATTGCTTGTTGTCTACAGAATTGGGACGCCGCCGAATAAAAATATCCGAATTGTCGAGAAAGACAGGAATATCCAGAACGACTCTTACAGCATTGTATTATGACAGGGCGAAGGGTGCGGATTTCCACACAATCGAAAAAATATGCGCTGCGTTGTCTTGCGGATTAACGGATTTGTTTGTTTTGGGCGAGGAAGGAAAGAAGGGGGCACACGAATGACTGTTTATATTTGCTCTCCATTGCGCGGGGACTATGAGAAGAATATTCAAAAGGCGATAGAGTATTGCCGCAAGGTTGCGAACGAAGGTTACACACCGATTGCGCCGCACATCTACTGCACGCAATTTTTGGACGACACTAAGCCGGACGAACGCAAACGCGGACTTGAGATTGCCATGGAGATGCTGGAACTGTGCGATTGTGTATGGGTCTTTGGTGACCATATTAGCGAAGGTATGAAACAAGAGATCGAAATGGCGAAAAAACTCGGCATTCCGGTGCGCGATGCGCAGTGGTGAGCAGATGAAGTACATAGACTTTTTACGCAGTAAGATGGTGACCGCTCCGGAGACCGGCTTTGCTGTCCCGGAAAGCGAGGTCAACTCCGCACTCAAGCCACACCAAAGGGACGCGGTACGTTGGGCAGTGGCTGGCGGTCGCCGCGGGTTGTTCGAGCGGTTCGGTCTTGGAAAGACGGCGCAGGAGCTGGAATACTGCCGGCTCGTGACCGCTCATGAAGGCGGCAAGGCGTTGATTGTGCTGCCACTGGGCGTGCGGCAGGAGTTCATGCGCGACGCGGTGCAACTGCTTGGCATGGAGACACCACGCTATGTGCGCAACATGGAAGAAGCGAGGGCGGCAACCGAGAGCATCCTTTTGACCAACTATGAACGTGTGCGAGACGGCGACATTGACCCGGCCGGGTTTACGGCCTGCTGTCTGGACGAGGCGAGTGTGCTGCGCAGCTTTGGCAGCAAGACCTATCAGACGTTTCTGGACAAGTTCCGGGGCGTGCGCTTTAAGTTGGTAGCCACGGCGACACCCAGTCCGAACCGGTACAAGGAGCTGATCCACTACGCGGGCTTTCTCGAGATCATGGACACCGGGCAGGCACTGACGCGCTTTTTCCAGAGAGACAGTACCAAGGCAAACAACCTGACTCTGTACCCGCACAAGGAAGAAGAATTCTGGCTGTGGGTATCGACGTGGGGACTGTTCCTTTCCAAGCCGTCCGACCTCGGCTATGACGATACCGGCTATGCGTTGCCACCGCTCGATGTGTGCACACATATCTTGCAAGACCATTACGGCGATGAGATCGAGCGTGACGGTCAGGTCAAGATGATGCGGGACGCGGCGGTCAGTCTGTCCGAGGCGGCACGCGAGAAGCGCGAGAGCATCGCGGTGCGGGTCGCCAAAGCAAAGGAGATCGTGGACAGTGACCCGGATGCGCATTTCATTCTGTGGCATGATCTCGAAGCCGAGCGGCATGCAATTAAGGCAGCCATGCCTGAGACCGTGGACATCTACGGCAGCATGGACTACGACGAGCGCGAGCGGCGTGTGATTGCGTTCTCGGAGGGCGAGACGCGGCTGTTTGCCACCAAAAAGGAACTGTCCGGTTCGGGCTGCAACTTCCAGCGACACTGCCACCGGGCAATCTTTGTCGGCATTGACTATGAGTTCAACGATTTTATACAGGCCATCCACCGCATCTACCGCTTTTTGCAGACAGAGCAGGTGATCATCGACATCATTTGCACTGAGAGCGAGCAGGAGATTCTGCGCGTCCTGATGGAGAAGTGGCAGCGGTACGATGAGCTGGAGCAGAAGATGGGCGAGATCATTCGCAAGTACGGGCTGCACCAGAACGCGGCGGTGGCCATGGCCAGAAGCATAGGAGTGGAGCGAGTGGAAGTCAGAGGAGAACGATTTGTCGCGGTCAATAATGACTGCGTGGAGGAAACGGCGCGCATGGAGACGAACAGCGTAGATCTGATTCACACATCCATCCCGTTTTCCAACCATTACGAGTACACGCCGAGCTATAACGATTTCGGCCATAACGAGGACACCAAGCGGTTCTTTGAGCAGATGGATTTTTTGACGCCAAACCTGTTGCGCATCCTCAAGCCCGGCCGGGTGTTCGCCTGTCACGTCAAAGACCGCGTACTGTTCGGCAATGCGACTGGCATGGGTATGCCGACGATGGAGCCGTTCCACGCGATGTGCATTCGGCATTACATGAAGCATGGGTTTGCCTATTTCGGCATGATTACGGTCGTGACCGACGTTGTGCGCGAGAACAACCAGACCTACCGACTGGGCTGGACAGAACAGTGCAAGGACGGCACTAAGATGGGTGTCGGATGTCCAGAGTACATTTTGCTGTTCCGCAAGCTGCCGACCGACCACAGCAAAGCCTATGCGGATGAGCCGGTGACCAAGAGGAAGGAGGAATACACACGGGCGCAGTGGCAGATTGATGCGCATGGCTATTGGCGCAGCTCGGGCGACCGACTGCCCACCAAGGCAGAGTTGCAGGCCGCGCCGGTGAAAAAACTGCAGGCACTGTACCGTAAATACAGCCGAGGAACGGTTTATGACTATGACGAACATGTAAGGCTTGCTGAGGAGCTCGACAAGGACGGCCGACTGCCTGCGACATTCATGGTGGTAGCGCCCGGGTCGTGGAACATGGACGTGTGGGACGACATCAACCGCATGCGGACGCTTAACACGACGCAGAGCCGCCGGCGCGAGCAGCTGCACGTCTGTCCGCTGCAACTGGACATCGTTGACCGGATCATCAACCGGTACAGCAATCCGGGCGAAACGGTGTTTGACCCATTTGGCGGGCTTGGCACGGTGCCGCTGGAGGCGCTGAAAGCCGGGCGGCGCGGGTATATGTGCGAGCTGAACCCGGACTACTTCCGCGATGCGGTGGGATACCTCAAGGCAGAAGAGGACAAGCAGGACGCGCCGACGCTGTTTGATTTGTTGGGGGAGGGGCGTGATGAAGCAGAATAACCGAGCAAAGGCCCAGATAGATTTGTTCGATGAGATTATCGTGGACAACTTTGCCGGTGGTGGCGGTGCATCAACAGGTATTGAGCTTGCCGCCGGACGGCCGGTGACAATTGCCATCAACCATGACCCGGACGCCATTCTCATGCACAAGACCAACCATCCATACACGACGCATTATCAGGCGAGCGTATGGGATATTGACCCGCGCGAAGTGTGCCGGGGACGACCGGTAGGCTTGGCATGGTTTTCACCTGACTGCAAGCATTTTTCCAAAGCGAAAGGCGGAAAACCGGTGGACAAGAATATCCGCGGATTGGCGTGGATTGTCCTGCGCTGGGCGGGAACTGTGGCGCCGCGTGTGATCATGCTGGAGAACGTCGAGGAATTTCAAACTTGGGGGCCGGTGCGGCGCGGCCGTCCGATCAAGTCCAAGGCGGGGCAGACCTTCCGGCGGTTTGTTGGACAACTGGAGGGACTGGGCTATGCCGTAGAGTGGCGGGAACTGGTGGCGGCCGACTATGGCGCGCCCACCACGCGAAAGAGGTTTTTCCTGATTGCCAGACGGGACGGCCGTCCTATTGTGTGGCCGGAGCCGACCCACGCGCCGGCGGACAGTCCAGCGGTGCAAGCGGGAAAGAAGCTGCCTTGGCGGAGCGCGGCGGAGATCATAGATTGGAGCCTGCCCTGTCCCTCCATCTTCGACACGCGGGAAGCCATCCGGAAGAAATACGGGCTTTCTGCCCAGCGCCCCCTCCGCCCCAATACCATGCGGCGGGTGATCCGTGGGGTGGACAAGTTCTCCATCAAAGCGCCGGACCCGTTTCTTGTGGTGGTCAATCATGCGGGCGGATTCCGGGGGCAGGACGCGGCGGAACCGCTTCAAACGGTGACGGCAAAGCATGGGTATGGCGTCGCATCCCCCGTCATGGCCCCGCTGACCGTGACAAATACGACCAACAGCACGGGGGCAGACGTAAGCAACCCGGTGCACACTGTGACAACGGCAGGAAATCAAATGCTGATCACCCCGGCCATGATCCAGTATCACACCGAGCAAAGCGAGAAGGTGCGTGGGCAGGGCGTAACCGAGCCGATCATGACTGTTGACGCATCCAACCGTTATGGGCTGGCGGTGGCCAGTATGGTCAAATACTACGGAAATGATCAGCACGGGCAAAAAATCAATGTCCCGCTTCATACAGTGACTACAAAGGATCGTGAAGGCGTCACTCTGGCCAGCCTGTCCAAGTATTACGGCGGGGTAGTTGGCGCTAAGGCTTCGGACCCGCTGCCCACGGTGACAGCGGTAGACCACAATGCGCTTCAGACGTGCCACATGGTCAAGATGAAGGGGACCAATCTGGGCGGCCCTATGTCGGAGCCCGTGCAGACCATCACCGCCGGCGGCGGGCACTTCGGCATCGTCACCACTGTGGTAGCAAAGGCGGAGCGGGACGCGGATCTGAAACACTGGCCGGAGATCCGAGATCTGCTGAATGCCTACTGTGGGTATTGTCTGGGACCGGAGGATGTGATCCTGTTCGAGATCGGCGGTGTGGACTATTTCATGGCGGACATAGGATTGCGTATGCTGACGCCCCGGGAATTGTATATGGCCAATGGTTTCCCGCCGGATTACAAGATCGATCGAGACTACACCGGGACAGTGTATCCGAAAACCAAGCAGGTGGCCAGATGCGGGAATGCGGTTCCGCCTCCCTTTGCCACGGCTCTGGTGAGGGCGAATCTGTCGGAGTGGTGCGGCAGTGAGATCGGCACTATGGCAGAACTCGAAAAGGTGGTGGCGGTATGAAAAAATATATCGGCGTAGAGTGGCGGCAGAAGATGCTGGAGGGGTTTGATGAGATGAAAAGATAACTGCGTAAAGAGTCCGTGCTGCAATAATGGTAAATGATTTCATTATTTTGTAACATATATTCACCACCCTGATCAATTGATATTATTATTTTAACAAAAAAACGAACAAAACCAAAGGAGGGAAAATAATAATAATAAAAATTACGAGGAGGCAGAACATGCCAGTACAACATAGAATCGCCGCAATGCACATCATGTTCGGGAACTGTAACGACCACACTTGCGGCGAGTGCAACAACCTCATAACTGAAAAATATCATGGGAAGACACTGCGCAAGTGCAGGCTGTACGGCGTATCGCATAGTGAGACAACTGACTGGGCAATGCGTTGGCCTGCTTGTGGTAAGTTTAACTGCGACGATGAAAATGTTTGCGTTATCCGGCGCGTGATTGCACGGCAGCCACCTGAGGAGCCGATTGAGGGACAGATGGAATTGTGAAAGAGGTGGACATGTGAATTGCGAAAACTGCAAAAAGTATGAGGATTGCAAAAACGGCGCTGGCCTGACTTGGCCGTGTGGGGCTTATGTACCCAAAATAGTCACCAACGGCGATTTCATACGGGCGATGAGAGATAAGGAACTGGCCGAATATATTCAACAAGTGCAACTGGGAGCGGCTCGCGCCATAAAAGAGCAGGCTGGGTTGACAGCAAAATTGGCCTTTGCACAAACATTACCTGAATTGGTTAAATGGCTTGGACGACCCGCTTGCAGAGAGACAGACAATATCCTCGACTTTGACACCACCCGCCCGCGGCCTGATTTTGTTTTTCGCGCAGAAAAAGAACTGCAAAAAGCTGCGAACGATTTGGAACAAGCAGCAAGGCGCGGCGCGCCACAGGCCGATATCTTCAATCTGCAGCGCAAGGTCGAGTATAAACAATATGTTCTGGGACTGCTGAAAGGAAGGTAATTATGGCAACTGTTACGATTTACGGCGCAAGCGATGATTTGGTTGAGGTTGAAATCATTGGTAAGGACGGCCGGAACGGCTTCGAAGCAGACGCATATGATCGAGGACGGAGCATTTTTCTTCGCCTCGCAGACGGAACGGGAATGCGGGTATATGCCGAATACTCCCCGACAGATCTTGGCGGAGGCGTTTGGATGATCGGCGTTGCGCAGCTTGGTGAGGGTCAGCCTATCCCGGATTGGCCGATGAAATACCGCACAGCGGAGAATGGATACAGCCCGGAGCTGATAATTGAAGCACCGGAAGATGCGGAGGTTGGATATGATGACTGGTGAGGCGGCCTGATGCCTGAACTGTACACGTTGTATCTCGGCGATAAGCCGTACAAATACAGGTACGGCGAACCGTTTGAGGCTACGCGACTTTTGGTAGATGGCGGATATGATACGCCGGAGGAAGCACAAGAAGCATACCTGAAAGAGATGTTTCAGAAATAGAGGATGGTGACAAGATGGACAAGCCTGACGGCTACAAGGGATTTCTGTACCTACGGTGCGAGCACTGCGGCGAGGAACATGCGTTCAACATCAAGACACCAATCGGTGACTATGTTTGTAAAAAGTGCGGAGGTGTAATGCCGTTGCAGGATTTGCGCCGGGCGTGCTTCCGCTGCGAATGCGGTCGGGAATGGAAATACCATACCAATATCGACGCTCGGCTGCTGGAAACGACGTGTGTAAACTGCATGTCCCCGATGGTTGCGGAGCAAGACAAGAACGGCGACTATTGGCCATTGAGGTGAGGATATGAAGCCTATTCTTTTCAATACGGGAATGGTACGTGCGATTCTCGAAGGCCGAAAGACGGTCACGCGGCGGGTGGTGAAGCCGCAGCCGGTTCTTGACGGCCACTTCTGGCGGCTCGGTGGTGCAGGATGGGGAGATAATATTTCGTCTTTTCATCCTGTGCCGTGCCATAGCCTGTACAATCACGCGCCTTATCATCCCGGCGACATCCTGTGGGTGCGGGAAACTTGGCAGTTTATCCCCTGTATAGACTGCCGCATGTACGAGCACGGAAGCTGCAACGATGTACCGGTTACATACGATGATGGCGACATCATGGGAGAAGGATGCTTCGTCTACCGTGCGGATTATCCAGAAACCGATCGTATCAGTTGGCGACCTTCAATCCACATGCCGCGCGAAGCCGCCCGCATCTTTCTGCGGGTGACCGATGTTCGGGTCGAACGGTTACAGGATATCACCGAGGCCGGAGCGAAAGCTGAGGGTGCGGTTAAGGCATACCCATATACAAACGCAGAAACGGGAAAAACAGCCTATATGCAAAGTGAGGATGCTACTTATCGTGGTGGTTTCTCTTGCATTTGGGACAGCACTATCAAGTCCAAGGACCGCCCCGTCTATGGTTGGGAGGCAAATCCATGGGTATGGGTGATCGAGTTTGAGCGGATCAGTAAGGAGGAGGCCATTAACGGTGCCTGAATACGCGTCTCACATAAAACAGTACATGCATTGGAGGTATGGAGTTGACCAAAAAGGAACTGTCACAGCTGTATTGGCTCAACCGAGAGATTGCGGAAGAGAAACGAAAGCTGGCCGAGCTGGAAGTGGCAGCGGCCGGATCAACAGCAAAAATCACAGGTCTGCCACATGTGACGGGCGCGCATGATAAGGTTGGCGATCTGGCGATCCTGATTGCCGAACAGCGCGATCTGATTGACCTAAAGGTGCGGCAGTCGGTTATCGAGTGCAACCGCCTAAATCGGTACATAAATGGCATTGAGGATGCGCAAATGCGCATGATTCTGTCGCTGCGGTATGTTAATGGTCTGAGTTGGCAACAGGTGGCGTTTGCCATAGGGGAAAGCGATGAACAATATCCGCGACGGAAGCACAATAAATTTTTGCAAAGCCAACAACTTGACGAAAATGACGAACAAGAAATGGTAGAATTGTATTAGGCAAAGTCGAAAGGCGATGCCGAGACCAAACCTTTCTCTTTTTCTTTCCCCAATATACCCCCTATATCCGCCCTGCAATCGTGGGGCGGAACACGCGCCGCTGATGTAGTCGGCAGCATACCAGCCCTCCAAGCTGGGCGGACAGGTTCGAGACCCGTGCGGCGCTCCATCAGGTGAAAGCCTGAATATTCGTGCGGGTGAGAAGTTGCCCGAAAAAGAAAAGCCGGGGATTATTCCTCGGCTTTGTCTTTGCAGTATTCAGTAATAAATCGTTTGATTTCAGTCGTTGGGGTCGTTCCATTTGCAGTGCATTTGGCCTTGAATGCTTCCAGAACCTCCGGTTTTAGATCGAGTGGGAAGCGGACATAGGTGCGGCGGTTGTAGGCAGCCTGACGTGCATACTTACTTTTTTCTTCCATGATAAACCTCCTCAATTACATCCCATAAGAGTACGGCGGCAGACAGCAGCAATGCAATGACGCTCAATGCACTGAACCCATATTGCATCGACAGGACAAGGTTAGATAAGAAAATGCAGAGAATAGCTGCAGACTTTATCTTGACCATACGTTTTCAAATGGGGTATACTGATAGAAAGGTGGGGGAGGTTTCCCTCCCCGCTCCCTTAGCCCTTAAGCATCGTGTAGATTGCTGAAATAATTCCTGTAATGAGTGCCAACCATTCGAGAAGTTCTTTCAGTTTTTTCACGCGACGCTTTCGGGCTTTTTTCTACCCATTTGCTTGCCTCCTTTCTAAGATTTATTATAACATAAGTACACGTACGTGTCAATAGAATGGTAAGAAAAGTTCGAAAAAATCTAAATATTTTGAAAAGCTGTCCGGAAATGGGCGGTTTTCTTTTGCTCAATAAAAGAATGGTGGTGAGATCATGCCGAATCTGACAGCAAAACAAAAAGCGTGGATCGATTACTACAAGCAAGGCAATACGGCGGCAGAGGCGGCACGTCTCGCCGGGTATAAAGCAAAAAGCGATAAGGCATTCCAGAATATTGGCAGTGAAAACTTGGGGAAACTTGGGGATTACATCGCAGACCGCGATGCCGTTCTCGAAACCCCGCGTATTGCTGATATGGAGGAAATCAATGAGTTCTGGACCAGTGTAATGCGCGATGAAGACGAGATGACAAAGAACCGGCTGAAAGCGTCTGAGCTGCGGGCAAGGGCTTCCGGCGCTTTTGTCGAGAAGGTGCAGCATTCTGGCAGCGTGGACGTCAACCCGTATGCGGGCCTGACGACCGAGGAGCTGCGCAAACTGGCGGGATCGGATGGTTGACCCCACGATCCGCCGCGGCGCCCGTCTGGAGCTGGCACGCCGGGAGTTCTGGGAATACTGCAAGCTGATGGCACCGGACTTCTACCGCGAGGACCGGCCGTACCTGAAGGAGCTGTGCACCCGCTTGCAGGCGTTCTGCGAGGGTGACCGCAAGGTCATGGTGATCAACATGCCGCCGCGTCATGGCAAAAGCCGCACGGCGGTTTTGCTGTCCCAGTGGCTGTTCGGCCGCGACCCCAGCGAGCAGGTCATGTCCGGCAGCTACAACGAGACGCTGTCCACGACATTCGCCCGCTCGGTGCGGGACGGCATTGCGGAGGAGAAGTTCGACCCGAACCGCATCGTGTTCTCGGATATCTTTCCGGATACCCGCATCAAGTACGGCGAGGCGGCCGCGGGCAAGTGGGCGCTCGAAGGGCAGTACGCCAGCTATCTGGCGACTTCCCCCGGCGGCACGGCAACCGGCTTCGGTGCGAGCATCCTGATCATCGACGATCTGATCAAGAAGGCTGAGGAGGCTTTCAACGAGAATATCCTCGAAAAACAGTGGCAGTGGTTCACGGATACCATGTTTTCGCGTACCGAGACCGGCTACAAGATCATTATCATCATGACCCGCTGGGCGACGGGCGACCTTGCCGGCCGTGCGCTGCGTCACTGGCCGGATGCAGAGCACATCACGATGAAAGCCCTGCAGGACGATGGTACGATGTTATGTGACGCCGTACTGACCCACGCGGACTATGACGAGAAGATACGCGCCATGTCCCCCGAGATCGCCTCCGCCAACTACCAGCAAGAGCCGATCGACCTCAAGGGACGGCTGTACAGCCGGTTCAAAACCTACGATGACATTCCGCGGGATGCGCAGGGGCGGCCGCTGTTCACGGAGATCAGCAACTATACCGACACAGCGGACACCGGATCGGACTACCTGTGCTCGATCACCTACGGCGCGTACAACCATGAGGCGTATGTGCTGGACGTGTACTACACCAAGTCCCCTATGGAGGTCACGGAACCGGAGACGGCAAAGCGGCTGGTCGAGACCGGCTGCGCCCATGCCCTGATCGAGAGCAACAACGGCGGCCGCGGCTTTGCCCGCAATGTCGGCCGCAAGCTGGACGCGCTGGGCTCCAACCGCTGCCGGATCGAATGGTTCCACCAGAGCGAGAACAAGACGGCCCGCATCATGACCAATGCGACCTGGGTGCAGGACCATATTTACTTCCCGGTCAACTGGCGCGATCGCTGGCCGGAATACTTTGACGCGATGGTGAAATACCAGCGCGAGGGCAAAAACGCACACGATGACGCGCCGGACGCCACAACGGGCGTTGCGGAGCAGATGACCGGGAAACGGCAGCCGGTTATCCCAAAGACCACGATGCCGGCGCAAAAA
>NZ_CALWUQ010000017.1 GCF_944384695.1 uncultured Agathobaculum sp.
GGTCTGGCGTCCGATGTGCTGAATACGGACGGTACAATCAGCGAGGAGCAGGTACAGACCGCCCGCGACATCGTGGAGCAGACCGGCGCCAACTACCTGCATTTGCTGCCCTCCGAGGACCTGTACGGCGTTTTGGGGCAGATTTCCGCCGTGCCGACCACGTTTTTTGTCGACAATGAAGGCGCGCAGGTTGGCTCCGCCATTGTCAGCGCACAGAGCAAGGATAAATGGACGCAGACCATTGATGAAATGCTGGCCGAGGTGCAGGGATGAGCTTTTTCCGCCGCAACCGCGCTGCTGTGATGACGCTGGCGGTGGCCGTGCTGTTTTTGGCGCAGGGCGTACTGCGCGAAGAAACGCAAATCGTGTTCCGCAAGGCGGTCAATATCTGTATGGAGTGTATCGGCCTTGGGTAAGCTGCGCGACCATGCCCGCACGCTGGTGCAGCTGCTTTTCACCGCTCTGACAAACGGTTACGCCGCCGGATTTGCCAAGGGGGGTATCTATAAAGGCGCAAGCAAGCTGGTTTGTGTGCCCGGCCTGAATTGCTATTCCTGTCCGGGTGCGCTCGGCTCCTGTCCGATTGGCTCATTTCAGGCCGTCATCACCAGCCGAACAAACAAATTCACCTTTTATGTGATTGGCTTTTTTCTTTTATTCGGAGCGTTGTTCGGCAGATTGGTCTGCGGCTGGCTTTGTCCGTTCGGGTTGGTGCAGGATTTGCTGCACAAAATCCCCTTTCCCAAAAAGCTGCGCCGCCTGCCGGGGGAACGTGTGCTCAAATATCTGAAATACGTCATTTTGGTCGGCTTTGTCATTGTTTTGCCGCTGACCGTGCTGGATATCGTCGGGCAGGGCCAACCGTGGTTCTGCAAATACATCTGTCCATCCGGCACATTATTTGCCGGGATTCCGCTGATTGCGTCCAATCCGCCGCTGCGCGCCGCGCTGGGGTGGCTGTTCACATGGAAAGCAGCGATTCTTGTCGTATTGCTGGTGCTGAGCGTGGCGGTATATCGCCCGTTCTGCCGCTATTTGTGCCCGCTCGGCGCGATTTACGGGTTTTTCAACCCGATTGCCCTGTACCGGTTCCGGATTGACGCGGAAAAATGTACCCAATGCGGCGCCTGCCGGCACGCCTGCAAGCTGGATATTTCCGTCTGGCAAACGCCGAACAGCATGGAATGCATCCGCTGCGGCGATTGCCGGCGCGCCTGTCCGCATGGCGCCATTGATACGGTCAATCCTTGCCCTGCACGGCAGAAAAAAGACGCTTAAAACCTGCCGCATGCATTTTTTCGCCGCAGGGGGAGAAAGATAATTGTCAACCTCTGCTGCCTCGTGGTATAATAAGTGTATCATTTACTGCAACGCATCACACCAATACGCAAATCTTTAGGGGGAGTTTTCTTGACTGCTGTTTATGCCATTCCGGTATCCGCCGTGAATCCGGACGACGGCGCATCCCGCGCCCGATTATCCCGCGGCCGTCTGGAACAGCTTGACCGACGTCGCGGTGCGGCCAGAGCACAGGGCTTTGCGGCATCGCTCTTGCTTGAATATGCGGTTTCGCAGCAGTATCCATGGGTGGTTCACCCGCTTGCCATTTCGATTGCCGAAGGCGGCAAACCGTATCTGGTTTCCGAACCCGGCATCCATTTCAGCCTGTCCCATTCGGGCGACTGGGCTGTGTGCGCGCTCAGCGACCGTCCGGTTGGCGTGGATATTGAGCGCTGCGAGCCGGGCCGGCGTGACATTGCCTCCCGTTTTTTCCATCGTGAGGAGGTGCGTTATCTCAATACGGTTTTGCCCTCCGCGCGGGACGACGCATTCTATAAGCTCTGGACCCTCAAGGAAAGTTTTGTAAAATCGACCGGACGCGGCCTTGATTTGCCGCTGCGCAGTTTCTGGGTTGACATTCACCGGATGCCGCCGCGGCTGGACTGCGATGAGGTCACCGGCAGCTATTCGCTGTTTTTGCCCGAATTTGCCGACCGCAATTACCGCCTTGCGGTATGCGTGGAGAAGGCGGGCGCAGAGCAGCCGGTCTTGCACATCATGAAATAACACATCCAACGAAAAAGGGCGATGCAAGCTGCATCGTCCTTTTTGTTATGCCTTTTTCTGTTCGTATGCGGTGCGTACCGCGGTTGCCAGCTGATCCGAGCAGCTGGTGCCCTTGCCGCCGCAGGAAATGCCCTTGAAATAGCCTTCGATTTGCTCGACGGTCATGCCTTCCACCACGCGGCTGATGGCTTGTAAATTGCCATTGCAGCCGCCCTGAAAGGAAACGTTGTGTACCTTATCGCCTTCTAAATCGAAGGAAATGCGCATCGGGCAGACCCCACGCGGTTTGTAATCAAAATGCTGCATTGTTATGTTGTCCTCCTCACAGCAGCGTGCGGACATAGTCCGCCGCCTCCAGAAATGTCTCCGCCTGATGATACGGACGGTCGTCCTGCGGCTGGGGCAGTCCGCTCCAGTTGAGCCAAACGCCTGCTATGCCGACGTCCATCGCGCCCTGTACATCATGTCGGAAATTATCGCCCACCATCACGGCCTCATGCGGCAGGCAGCCGCATTTTTGCAGCGCCAGCCAGAAAATCGGCGCGCCCGGTTTATCCATGCCCGCCTCCTCGCTCGAAACCAGATAGTCCACCCGGTCCGCGAGACCGAGATACTCCAGCTTTTCCATCTGGATGTCCGCCAGCATATCCGTACAGACGGCGGTCTTGACGCCGGCCTGCCGCAAATCGTCCAGCAGCTCGGTCACGCCCGGACGCAGCTCCATTTTTTCCAGCACTGCATCCCAGTAAACCCGATGCGCCTTGCGCGCATAGCGGATGGCGTTGCAGCCAAGCCGCTCGAGCGCGCCCTGCGCAAACAGCACGCGGTCGTGCACCGGCGGCATGCCGGGTTGCTGCCGTCCCAGCCGATGGCGGTTTACGCGAAACGCTTGCGCAAAGTCCGCGCCGGGAATGCCCAGCTCTTGCTCCGCCCAGCCGGCGAGCCGCTCATACGCATAGGCGTCGCACGCCCCGAAGCTGCCGTACAGCGTATCATCCAAATCAAAAAGTACCGCTTTCAGTCCCATAAATCCCTCACAACAGTTTCTCGTTATACACCGCGCGGCTGCCGCCGACGAATTTGGCCCGACGGCGCGCGCAAAGCAGGATAGCCTCGCCAATGTGCTTGACCTCGATGCGCAGCGGCACGACGACCGGCTTGATGTGCATGCCAATCAGGGTTCCGCCCACATCCATGCCTGCGGATGCAGACTGCTTGAGGTTTTCCACTGCGACCGGGTCGGCAAACCGCTTGTAAGCGGTCGTTGCGAACGAGCCGCCCGCCTTGGGCTGCGGGATGACGTTGACTTCATCGAGTCCGAACCGCTCGCACGCCGCCCGCTCAACCACAAGCGCGCGGTTGAGGTGCTCGCAGCATTGCGCGGCCAGATAGATGTCGCGCTCACGCAGTACGCTGTAAATGCCGTCAAACACCGCCTCGGCTACCTCGACGCTGGAATGCGTGCCGATTTTTTCGCCGCATACCTCGCTGGAGGAGCAGCCAACCACAAACAAATCTCCTGCGCGCAGCTTTGCCGCGTCGCATACCAAAGCCGCAGCCTTGGCGCTCTGTTCTCTGATTTCAGAAAGCTCCATGTTTCATGCCTCCTTTGATAGTTACAGTATACCACAGTTTATCCGTGCTTTCACCGTCTTTTTTCCTGCGGCATACACTGAAATTGAGGCAAGACCTCAAACCGACAAAC
The DNA here is from genome assembly GCF_944384695.1 of uncultured Agathobaculum sp. Classification (GTDB taxonomy): domain Bacteria; phylum Bacillota; class Clostridia; order Oscillospirales; family Butyricicoccaceae; genus Agathobaculum. Next base: position 3,773 of record NZ_CALWUQ010000017.1, read on the forward strand.
AAGGAGCAACCTGCATATGAATACGACCAACCCTTCGGGCGATCAGGCGCTGCCTGCGGACAGCATTGATCCCCGTCTGCTTTCGCTGGCCATGGCGTTTGTGCCGGCGCAAAGCTTTGATACGCCGTATGAACCCGCGCTTGCCTTCAGCCGTGGGACCATTTTTCCGGCGCTCGATAAACCCTTCCTCGGAGAGGAGGCCGTTCCGCAATGACCGAACGCGAAAAACTGCTCAGCCGTGTGCGCATGTATGATTTTGCGCTGGTGGACGTCATCCAGTACCTGGACGGACACCCGAAAAATGCTGCGGCACTGGCCTATTACAGCAAAATGCGCACCGCATTTGATAAAGCTGCAGCGGAATACGAGGATGCCTTCGGCCCGCTGACCGCCCGCGAGGTAGATACCCGCGTTGGTAACTGGCGCTGGATTGACGACCCGTGGCCGTGGGAAGGAGAGGATAACTAATGTGGTCATACGATAAACGCTTACAATACCCTGTTAACATCAAAAACCCCGATCCGCAGACCGCAAAAATTGTTATTACACAACTTGGCGGACCAGATGGTGAAATCGGTGCAGCGATGCGCTATCTCAACCAGCGCTATGCCATGCCGTACAAAGAGGGCAAGGCAATTCTGACCGACATCGGTATATTGTTTTCTATAATGCACCTTATCGGGCGAACCAGTGCGTTGCCGAGCATCAAGAAACATCACAACTTATAATTTGGGTACGGTAGCTATCGAGTTTTCCGGTTGAAACATACTTTAACCGAAACACAAGCGGAATATCTTTCAGATAGACTTCGACGGTATGCCCCTCATATACTATAATTTTCTCCAGAACGGTTCCCAGCATAGTTTCTGCTTCTTCCTTCTCAAAACGCAGCAAATTTTCCGCTTCTGCCAAGATTGTCTGGATGCGTTTGTTTTGAGAGGCCCCCTTCTCCGCTCTGTCTTTCAAGTCAGAAAGCCGCTCTTTTAAGGTAGAAATCTCTTCATCTATGCTGTCTTTTTGCATTTTTAATTCCTCTGAAGTGATTTCATCCGCCAAACGCAAATCAATCAGCTTCACTTTTTTGCTTTCTAAGTCATTGATTCTCGCTTCCACCTCACCAAGATGATCAGATCTGGCTGGTTCTTGTGTCATACGCTTGATTTCATTGTGTATCTCACGCAAAATGGATTCCTTATCCTGTATCAGCAGACCCAGTACATATAGCACACACGCTTTTAAGCTCTTATCGCTGGCCCATTCGCTCATACTGCACTCCGCAACCCGAAAAGCAGCTGCTTTTGCGTGCGTAGAACACGCCCATGCCCTTGTCACACCCAGAGACGTATTCTTTTTGCGGCCAAGGAACCGCTCTCCACATACGCCGCAGAACACCTTGCCGCTCGCCCAGTATCGGTTGCTGTGTTTGGCTTTTTGTTCCGGTGTCGAACTCCGGCGTTCCAACTCTTTCTGCGTTTCTTCCCAAGTCTCCCGATCAACAATCGCAATATCTGGATGGTGGTCTTTGATATAGACCATATCCTCTTCGCCGCGATTGTAGCGTTTTTTATGATCCAAAAAACTTTTGGTCCAGGTTTTTTTCTGGCATAGGTCGCCCACATACTTCTCGTTTCTCAATATCCGCAGAATCACCGTATTGGACCAGTCATTTTTGAATTTCTTGTGCCCGTCAGGCCGGTAAGGCATAATACCCGCTTCCTTTAACTCACGCGCAATCACGTGCGTCCCTTTTCCCTCCACAAGGTATTTATGAAAAATCAATCTGACAATACGTGCTTCTTCTTCCACAAGATATAATTTACCGCCCTCTACCTGATAGCCCAGCATAGAGCGGCCGAAAACAACGCCTTTCTCCATTTGCCTTTTCTGACCCCACTTCACACGTTCCGAAGTTTTCCGGCTTTCTTCTTGTGCCAAAGCCGACATAAACGTCAGCCGCAGCTCTGCATCAGCCTGTTCGGTATCGATGCCGTCAAGCACGAACCGGATATAAACACCATGATCTCGCAACTTTCTGGTATATGCTATGGAATCCAGTACGTTACGAGCGAAGCGTGAGACTTCCTTTGTTATGATAAGGTCAATTTTACCCGACAGCGCATCCGCAATCATATCATTGAACCCTTGACGTTTTACGGTTTGCGTCCCCGATATCCCTTCGTCAGCATATATTTTGACCAACTCCCAGCCGTCCTCACGGTCTATGTACGACTTGAAATAACTCACCTGTGACTCAAACGAATTTGTCTGATCGTCTTTATCAGTACTTACACGCGCATACGCAGCAACTCTTTTCTTCATCATCGTTTCCTCCTTTTAACCCGCATTCTACCGCGTCAGCCTTCTCTTTTCCGCTGCCATTCTGCCAGAATTTGCAGTTCTGCACTGGTTAAAAGGCCCTGCTGGAATAATTCTTTATAGATGCCTGTTTTTAATTTATTGATAAACTTTTCCCTGTCTTCTGCACTTAATTGCACTATATTCATAGGCATCCCACCCTTTTTACAGGTGTATGCCCCTTTCTCTTGCACTATCACCATATAAGCAAACCCCCATGAAATCGATTTGCTTATATCCGCCCAACTGTCGCTGTTTATGTTATTTTTCTGTCTTTTATGTTCTGTTTCAAAAATTTCTGTGTTAGCCTACTGCAAAAAGCTGTAAAAAAAATTAGAACAGTTAAGCGCACCGGCTTAACTGTTCTAATTTTATGTTGGAAGAACAATGTGTTTCTGCAAAGCCTGCTCGACGAGCTTCGGCTCTACGCTCAGATAATGTTGCGTTACCGCCACCGATGAATGCTGCAAAAGTGTTCGCACCAGTTCTACGTTAAAATCATTCTCTGTATAAATGCTTATCGCAAAAAATTTACGAAACGAATGCGTCCCTACCCCAGTTAAATTCAGGTATTGACATACCTTTTGCAAATGCAGCTGAACCGCACGCACCGTAATAGGGAACAATCGTTGTGTATCCTTTAATCCGTTTTGAATGGCATACCGCTGTAAATATATGAAAATGTCTGCCGGTACCGTAAATGTACGCAATTTCTCTGTTTTTTGTTCTATGATATTTAGGTGATACCGGCCACTCTCAAAAAGAATATCCGCTAAACGCAACCGAACAATATCCCCGATTCGCAGCCCTAAATTGGCTTCCAGAATCAACGCTGCCGCAATACGTACATTCGGTCTGACACACTCTCCATTGGGCAGTATAAACCCGGTACGGATCGTCTCTATGATTTTTTCAAATTCTTCCCGGTTAATTGCCCTGGTCCTCTTGTTTGCCATACCCGCACCCCTTTTCAAAAAAACTTCCTTAAACCATCAACTCACTTTTCGCTCTTTTCTTCCGGTGAAACTTCCTCCACCGCCACGACTACAATTTTCTTTTTTGCAATATTTAACGAACGGAAGAACCCGCATTCCCCGAATCTTCCGTTTGTTCTTTGAGCGCCCTGTATAAAGTAGACTTGCTCACGCCGGTCAGCAACGCAATCTGACGGATCGTGTAGTCGCTGTTCCAGTACAAGTCCATTGCCTGCTCGATCTCTTTCTGCTTGACTGCCGGCCTGCCTACTCTGCCCTCCTCGCACGCCTTTTTATAGCCTGCCTGCTGCTTTTTCTTCTGAAAAAGCACATAGAGCTGCGTGAACTTTGTAACTATGTCCAAGTAGTCCTTACCTGACAGGAACGCTTCCTCACAGTCACATAAAGATACCTGTTTCTCTGCTAATGTTTGAAATACACGGATTAAATCCATAACATCGTCTGCCAAATCTGCAACACTACGGACGATCAGGATGTCCTCCTCGTCCAAACTTTCTAAAAGTTTGCATAATTCAGGCCTGTCCTCTGCCTGTTCAAACACAATCTGCTCATCCGCAACGCCGACCTTTTGGATCAGCTCAAAAACCGGCTGGTTGCTGTGTTCCTCAGCACCAAACCTGTTTTCCATTACATACGCCCATACCATATAGAATTTCCTCCTTACTATTATTTTGAAAATTACCGTATTCCCCGCAAATGGAAACCGCTCCAAAATCTCATGAGATTTTGAATTTATGACCGCTTTCCCAATGGATTTTGGAACAAATTCAAAAAATATGCTCTGCATTTGCAGTAGACCAATTTCACTCCTATAAATCGTGGAAAACCAACGCTTAAACAATCCAAATACAAAATAATTTGTATCGAATTCCAAAGAATACGGTAAATTTTTTATTCCTACATTCGCTCGTTCCGGCTATCAGCAAAAATTGCACCGAAACCCCGAGGGATTTTTATACTTTCCCGTAACCCTATCATTCTGGGATCAAACGCCGGAGCGTAAATACCGAATCCGAATCTTGAAACATTCGGTCAGGAAATTTTCAAACTCTAAATACTCTATCCCGTCTTTACAAATCTGGCTGGGGGAGTAAATCAGCAAAGTGTCGAAACGACCTTTTGCGTCAAGCGCTTTCACTTCCCGCAGAATGTCTTTTGCACCGCCAAACGTCACGATACACTCCACCACTTGAATATCGCTTTTCAACGCCTGCGCACAGAGTTGACACGCCTGATAAATGGCTGTTTTGATGCCCGCCTTATCATTTCTGACCTTTAATGCAATGACTGCTTTCTCCATAAAATCACGTTCCCTTTCCTATCTTTATCACACGTCGTACCGATAGAATTTCGTTTGCTACGAAAATCTATCGGCACGAACTTTTCCTTCATATCACCGTGAGGCGTTGTACCGCAGTATATGCCAAAACCAGCTCTACCTCTTCGGGGTCGATAAATACACTGTCAAAAAACTCTACATTTTTATTCTGCAAAGCATTCACTCCCAAGAGTTCAAAATTGTTCAGCGAAATCCTAAAATCCTCTCCGGCGCATTCAAACGAAATACAATTTTCTTTCCAGTCGATATGCGGAGAAACAACCTCTTGTAACGCACATCCGCCCCCTAAAACCGATAGCGGAATCCTCACATAAAAACTATCAACCAGCTTCCCGATTCCATATTCCATAAAATGTAATATTTTATAACCCATAGTGAGCCCTCCTTAAATATATTTTCTCTCAACGAAAGTAAACGGGCGAACCGTTTTCACTTCTTTATGTAACATAGTAACGATTTATGTTCTTTTTCTCTTATAACTGTCATTATTTTTTCTTTTTTACCTTAAATTTTTTCTTATCTGTGTGAAATACTGATTAACTCTGATTTCGTCTGATTTTGACGCATGGTTTATAAAACACGCAGCACTTTTTATAAAACTTCTGCAATTCGTTATAAACGACTGAACTGTGTATGTCTGGTTATATTCGGAACAACAAAAAGCGTATTCTGAACGATCACCGTTCGCGAATACGCTTCCATTTTCGAACGATAAGCCGCACCGCGCGTTGTCGGCACGGTTATCGCTCCATATTATGTTGTGAAAGGCCACCTACCCCCGACCACCACCCCTCGGTACCACGACGATCTATCCACTCTGCAAGGGATGAATGATTTAACCACTACCAACAATCCATGTATTCTTGTATTCTTGTATTCTTGTGTTCTTGTTTTCTCTTTTTCATTTTTTCTTATCAAACATATTGTATTGATTGACTTTTTTGTTATCTATATATACTTCTTCTCATTATATATATCGTAACATGAATCCATTTATGTCTATTTTGGAAATTCAAAGCATATTTTTTTCGATTTATGTCTTATCCATTTTGATTCATGTCTATTTTATTTTTGAAAAACGGATAAACGCCCGCCAGACGGCAGTTTTAATATGACCATTACCGCATATAACCGGCTGACGCCTCTCACGCTTCCAATATCACCTTCAAAACCTGATTCCGGTCAAATCCTCAAAATCCCTTACAGGATAAAGACAAAACACCGCTCAAATTTTTATGATCCTCTCAATATGTTTTTCCCTTGTCTTATCTGCATTTTTTATTTTGTCGAAATAAATATTTGCTGATTTTTACCACTAAAAATATCGGAGACCGCCCTTAGGTGGTCTCCGGCTGCTTAATCGTCAAAAATCTTAAAATTTTGTATTCAAAAGAAGGATGGGTACTCCCTACGAGAATACCCGTCCTTTTTATATATCCGTATGTTATGCTTTTTGATGAACGCGATAGATCAGCAAAATGCTCTGCTCTACCGTGCAAGCGTTTTTCGGAGAAGCGGTTGTGGCGGATGTGCCTTTCATAATATCGTTTGCCGCCAGCTTGCCAACGCCTTCTGCTGCCCAGCTGGAAATGCTTGCTTTATCCGTAAACCCTTCAATACTGCCTGCATTGGGGGTCAGATTTTCCCCTGTTTGCTCTGCAAGATACTGCGTCGCACGGTAAATCATGGTTGCGATCTGTTCGCGGTTGGTGGTGTTCTTCGGCGCAAATTTTCCTTCGCCAACGCCGGTGATGATGCCGGCTTCATAGGCTTTCAGCACCGCAGTATTAGAGGAATCGGTGAATGTATCGATTGGCGCAGCGCCCAGACTCTTTCCTAGCACCTTTTCCACCATGTTCACGATCAGCTCAGCGAACTGCTCCCGGGTGATATTGCCGGTAAAGGCGGGCTGATCTGTGAGGGGAGGCACCAGACCAAGGGAATCGGCCATGTCAAACTCCTCTCTCGCCCAGTCAGAGACACGCTCCTGTTCAATCACCTCAGGCGCAAACAAATCCTCCACGGTAACCTGCTCAAAGGTAAACGCCATAGCCTGCGTACTCAGCACCGCCATGAGCAACACTGCACTTAAAAAGCGTTTCATCATTTCCATCTCCCCCTGTTATAGACCAAAATTCTGCCGCATCCACGCTGCGGCGCGGCTGCTGTCCACAATGCGATCTTCGCCCTCAGTCTGCCCCTGTTCCTCGGCAAAAGGCACCGCCGTACTGAAAGACTGCATTTCTTGCTTGCTGTCAAACTTGACCCATAAGAACGAATATTTGCCGCGGGTCAGCCCGGAAAACGCCGAACTGAACGCATACTGCCGGCTTTCGCCGGCGCCCAGATCAATCTCAAAGAAAAAAACCTGTGTTCCAGATTTCGATTGATCCGGCGTATAGGAGACCAGCGCATAGTATTCGTTCAGCGGCTCGGTGGTGTTGTTGGTGGCCTGCGCCGCATACGCCGCGCCATTTTGAAACACATAATTGCCATCATCCAGCGGGTCACCCGCGCCGATGCCCGTATAATTAACAATCTGCAGCGTCAGCGGCTCTTCTACCACGGGGATCTCAACCGCATCGGGCATATAGCCGTTGTCGCCGATCAGGTACAACCCGACCAGATCGTCGGTGCCCCAGGTGCTGGCGTTGCTCTTGGCGCCGCTCTTGTTGATCTCTGCAACCTGCGCGCCATTCACAGACCCAAACGCATCACTGACAAATACCGTCGCCTTGCCATCGTGGAAATAGCCCACATATACACTGCCCATCGCATCAAAGGCGCTAAACTGACAAGGAATGACCAGCTTGCCAGTAGTGTCGATATAACCCACCTTCATCGTGTCCTTATCCATGACCGCGGCCAGACCCTCGAAAAAGTCGAACACATACATAAAACGTCCGCGGTTCAGGTCAACGACCTTGCCTTGCTCATTGATGTAATTCCACTGGTCCCCCACCAGCACGGGCATCAATCCCTCCCGGAATGGGCGCTCGCCGTACTGAAAAATGTCTTGCGACAACAGTTTATCTCCATTTTCCTGCCAAAATTGGTCGGCGTTTACCGCACAAACCATCGGGGCATACGCCGCATCGTCAGGGAATACCCCATCTGCTGCAAAAGCAGGAATTGTCAGGCAAGACGCCAGGGTCAGTGCGGCCAGCAGGCCACTTAGAAATTTTTTCATTGCGTTTATCCTCTCTTTTTAATTTGTTGGCATGGGAAATGCTGCATCCGTTTTTTCACTCACTCCAATCTTGTTTTTATTTTGTAAAACCTCGTAAACACTAACTTGTACTTAGTTTATCCTGATTGTACCATATAAATATTTTCGGTGCAAGCCCGTACAATATTCTTTGGAGGAGCTTGCGCTATGAAAAACGAAAACATCAGTAAATACCGGGACGAGTTTGTGGCCGTTGGTCTGAAAATTGGATATTTGAGAAGGCAAAGGGGAATGACGCAAGAGCAGCTTGCAGAAAAGGCAGGGATTTCCCTGGGTTTCCTCAGCCAGATTGAAGCCCCCAACCTGAGTGTCGGAATTTCTCTGGCTACGCTGTTTTCCATTGCGGAGGTGCTGCAAGTGCCTCCCTCGAAGCTGTTAGAATTTGATTGATTTTCTATTGAAATCCACTACACTAAATATAACACGGGTTGCCGGTGCCGGCAACCCGTGTTTCTGTTTATTCTTAAAAAGGTGCATTACCGATGCGCATGTAGGCACAGAGGAGCTTGCGCATCAGGAGATGATTGCCGCAATTGTCTACCAGTTGACCCGTAACCTGACGCCTGAGCAAATCAAGGAGGGCGGCTTTGACGCCTACTTCGTTGATCACACAACCGGTATTTATCCGCAGTCCGCAGCGGGTATCCCGTTTTCTGCCTCTGCGCTGCAAAGCAAGGGCGACCCGATTACCGATTTGTTTGAAGATTTGGCAGCAGAGCAAAAGGCACGCACGACGTATGACAACCTGTTGCGCCTGATTGACAATCCGGATGTACGCGAACCGCTCAAGTTCCTGCGCGCACGTGAAATCGTGCACTTCCAGCGCTTTGGCGACGCACTGCGTGTCGTGCAGGATCATCTGGACAGCAAAAACTACTATGCGTTCAATCCCGCGATTGACCTGCGCAAGTCTGCGCGCAAAACCGCGGCATCTGCGGAGACGGACACCGCCACTGCGTCAGACTGATGGAATATATGCAAACGTGGAAAGCGCGGCGTAAAGCATAAATCGAAGGGTGCTGATGTAATATCAGCACCCTTTTTGGCTTGCAATATGGGAGAAGCCGTGCGGTTCGGACCTACAGAACAGGAAAACTTCGGTTTCACGTTCGCACTGGACTTGACAGGCAGGAGACAGCGGACTATAATGAACAATGTTCATATTGAGGTGACAAGATGAATATTGTCGTAACATCCAAAGAAGAAATCCTGAAAGCAAGCCGGGAGCTGGTGCGGCAGCAGGGCTGGTCAGCGGTCAATATCCGCACAGTGGCGGCTGCCTGTGGTGTGTCGGTCGGCTCTATTTATAATTATTTTGATTCCAAAGCGGAATTGGTCGGCACCGTTGTAGAAAGTATCTGGTGTGAGATTTTTCATCGTCCAGAAGGTGAGACGGCTTTTCGCGATACACAGGCATGCATTTGCTGGATATACGAACGCATGGCGGATGGCTGCAAGCAATATCCCGATTTTTTTGCACTGCACTCCCTCGGCTTCATGCGGGAAGATAAATTGGATGGGAAACGGCGGATGCAGCAAACATGGCAGCATATTTTGGACGGATTGTGCACGGTATTGAAGCGTGATGTTAAAATCCGCGCCAATGCCTTCGATGAACGGTTCACGGCAGAGAAGTTTGCTGATATCCTGTTCTCCCTGATGCTGTCTGCGCTGCTGCGGCAGGAGTATGACCCCTCGGCTGTTTTGGAAATCGTCCGCAGGACGTTATATTGAAATGCCATTATACAGAAGAATGCCCGCCATCAACCAACCGATGTTTCAGCGAAAGGAAACAAAATATGAAAGTCAAACGCAATACATTGCTGCTCATCGCCTGTCTGGTGTGGTGCGTAGCGGGGTTTAATATTTTCCGCATCGGCGTTCTGGCCTATCCGACCTATGTCACGATATGGAACCTGCTGCTGTCCGTGCTGGTGTTCGCTGTTTTTCAAAAGTTCATTTTCGGCAGACTGGTGCGCAAGCACACTGCGCGCATCAAAGGGTACGCTGAGGAACGGCAGTTCTTTCTGAAATTTTTTGACGGAAAAGCCTTCTGCATCATGGCGGTGATGATGTTGGGCGGAATCGGTCTGCGGGCATCCGGAATCGCACCGGATCGGTTTATCGCTGTGTTTTATTCCGGACTGGGCGCCGCGCTGCTGCTGGCCGGTATTTGGTTTGGCTGCAATTATGGCAAAGCGGCCGTGGCTGCGGCTACCATGCCGGGGAAAGCCGACGGTGAAGATGCCAAAGAAGCATAATAAAAAACGGCATAGCGCAAGCTATGCCGCTTTTATTTGTTTTGTGATGATTCCGCCGGGGAGACACTTTACAAAGCCCCATTTTGCATTCAGTTGAGGATTTTCAGGAACAGCTCGCGGTTAAATTGTTTGTGGAACTGCTCAATCTGGTCGGCAATGCTTTCGCAGCATTGCTTGACCTCGGGATTGGCCGTACCGTTGGCATTGCGCTCCTTAAAGACATGTCCCCATTCGGTCAGGTCAATCTTAAAAATGAAATTGCTCGGGATGCTCAGCATATACAGCCCGCGTTTGACATCCGCATTGTCTGCCATATCTTCGCGGATATACCCGTTGACCGCTTTGACGTACTTGACGCCGTCGTGCTCAATGGTCTGTGGTACTGTAAGCCCAAGCTCCTGCAAGGCCAGGTCGGTCGGCAAAATCTTACCCTGATACCATGCCGACATTTCATAGGAAAAGGAAGCCAGACGTGTGCTGGAGCGGATGATGCGGTTGTTGAAGCGTTTGGCATGCGCGTCCCAGTCATCCTGACCGGCGCGGTGAAGGCCTTCCACGGTGATTGACATATCAATAAACCGCAGCATCGTGGTATGCTTCCAGCCCCATTTGGTGAGCTTGTCCATCCAGTCTGCAAATTCGGAAAAGGCATCGGATTGCGTGCTGTCATATTCCCGCAAGCCGCCGTCCGCGCGCAATACCGTGCGGCAAATTTCACGAATATGCAATTCCTTTTCGCGCGTCCACGACCGCTTGCTCATAAACATGGAAACGATGGCATCGTCGATTCCCGAAATCTGATTCAAATACGTTTTCATCGGCATTCCCTCGCTTTTTTACGTTGATTATAGCATGTTTGTCACAGCGCTGCAATATTAAGCCGGGATAAAACCATACGCCAGCCGGCAATGCCCCTGCTGTGATGCGGTTATAGCACACCACGGCGGGGGCTGCCACGGTACAGTGGTATATGGCCTATGCGTTCTCCTTGAGCGCATCACGCAGCTTTTCCAGCGCCCGCTTTTCGATGCGGGATACATACGACCGTGAAATGCCGAAGCGTTTGGCAATCTCGCGCTGCGGCAGCGGTGCAGCCAGACCAAGGCCGTACCGAAGCCGTATGATTTCCCTTTCGCGCGGGGACAGCGATGCGGCGAGCGCGCGATGCATGGCGAGGTAGCGGTCGTGTTCTTCCACGGCGGCCAGACTGTCATCTTCGCAGCAGATGACATCCTGCAATGCCAGCGCATTGCCGTCACCATCGGTTTCCAGCGTGTCGGACAGCGACAGCTCGCCCGCGTTTTTCCGTTTTTGCCGGAAGTGCATCAGCAGCTCGTTTTGAATGCATTTGGAGGCATAGGTCGCCAGACGGATGCTTTTATCCGGACGGAAGGTGTTGACCGCTTTGATCAGTCCAATCGTGCCAATGGAAATCAGGTCATCCTGCTCGGCGCTGGAGGCATAGTATTTCTTTACAATGTGCGCCACCAGCCGCAGATTGTGCTCAATCAGCTGCGTACGGGCTTTTTCATCGTTTTCCTGCTGCATTTTTCGAAGCAGCTCGGCTTCCTTGTCCGGCGGCAGCGGTTTGGGAAACGACCCATCCGCGCCCTGCACGCGCAGGACCAGAAAAAAGAATGCGCCGCCCAGCGCAAACAGGGCGGGAAACAGCATGCAAACGCACCTCGCTTTTTTCAGGATATCGTTACGGTATGCGTACCCGGGGCTGTCCTATGACGGAGAAAATAGGGCTTGTAATTTGCATGGGAATCCATTATAATATGGTAGTATTCATGGCTAAATGCACGAGGAGGTGTAAGCAATGCCAAGTGCGCAGCAATACCTGACGGTGATCGGTCAGTTCGCGCCGCTGGTTGTCCTGATCGTTTTGTTCTATTTTCTGCTGATCCGTCCGCAGCGTAAGCGTGATAAGGCCGAACGCGATATGCGCAATTCGATTGAAGTGGGCGATGAGATCTCCACAATCGGCGGATTTATCGGTCGCGTCGTCAACATTAAGGATGATGTGCTGATTATCGAGACGTCGAATGATCGTACCAAGCTCAAGATTTACCGCTGGGCGATCCGCGGTAAGGAGGCTCCGGCGACCGAAACAGTCGAAGCGCCCAAGGAAGCGGATAAGAACGCAAAGTAATAAACCGGTTTCTTGCCGAATAGGATAAAGCAAAATCATTCGGCGGGAGGATGCGTAAGTTATGAGAAAAACCAATGAAGGACCTTCGCCCGTCGGCGTGTTGCTGCCGTCGGCAGCGGTCGGCCTGTTGGCGACGCTGCTGCTGATGCTGGTCGGTGCGATATTCGTACATCGCCGTGTGTTGGCGGAACAGGCAATCGCGCCGTGCGCGCTGATTTTTTTAGCGGTCGGCTGTGCGCTGGCGGCGCTTATTTCGGCAAAGCGTGCTCCGGGAGGGAAATTCCTGTGGGCGATGGGTGCGGGCATCCTGGTTTTTCTGGTTCTGCTGTTGGTGAGTGTGGTTCCGCTCGCCCAGCCGGTCAATGTTGTGCGTATGGCGGTCAGTCTGCTTTGTGCGCTGGCGGCTTCGGCGCTCGGCGGTTTTGCCGGCGCCAATATGCGTAAACGGAAAAAATATCGTCATTTAAAAAAGTAGGAGGGAAATTTCCATGAAGCATGTTTCTACCCTGACCTCTGCAACCCTGAAGCAGACCGCTGCCCACGGTGGCTGCGGCGAGTGCCAGACTTCCTGCCAGTCTGCGTGCAAGACCTCTTGCACGGTAGCCAACCAGAAGTGCGAGCACGCGAAGTAATCGCGGGTTTTATGAAGTCAATCGCAAGGCGTGCCGGTTGCGGCGCGCCTTGTTTGTTGCGTATCGGAGGAAGATGAAAAAATGATTCATCGTTATCAAAAAAACGGTTTGAATTTTGTACTGGATGTCAATTCGGGCGCGGTGCATGTGCTGGACGATATCAGCTATGCGGTCTCCGGTCTGATTGACGAGAATATGGCGGATACCTGCCCGCAGCAGATTGTGGATGCGCTGCCGCAGTACCCCGCAGATGAGGTGCGCGAGGCATACGGCGAGCTGGCGGAGCTGAAAAAGGCGGGCCAGCTGTTCGCGGAGGACGATTACATCGACGTGAGCAAGTACATTCCGGTCGGTGCGCCGGTCAAGGCGCTGTGCCTGCATGTCGCGCATGACTGCAACCTGCGCTGCAAATACTGTTTTGCGTCCACGGGCGATTTTGGACAGGGCCGCAAGATTATGCCGCCGGAGATTGCCAAAAAAGCGATTGACTTTGTCATCGCGCGCTCGGGCAAGCGGCACAATATCGAAGTGGACTTTTTCGGCGGCGAGCCGCTCATGGCGTGGGATACGGTCGTGCAGACGGTCGATTATGCGCGCAGCCTGGAGGAGAAGTTCGATAAGAAATTCCGCTTTACCATCACGACCAACGGCCTGCTGCTCGATGCGGACAAGCGTGCCTACATCAACGAAAATATGGATAACGTCGTGCTGTCGCTCGACGGCCGTCCCGCGGTCAACGACGAGTTCCGCAAGACCGTGTCGGGCGCGGGCAGCTACGATGTCATCGTGCCCAATTTCAAGGCGTTGGTCGATGCGCGCGACCCGCAGAAGGATTACTATGCACGCGGCACGTTCACCTCGCATAATCTGGATTTTGCCGACGATGTGGTGCATATCGCGGACGCGGGCTTTGACCGGCTCTCGGTCGAGCCGGTGACGGCCGACCCCGGCTGCGGCTACGACCTCACCGAGGACGACCTGCCCAAAATCGAAGCCGAGTACGACCGCCTGACCGAGATTATGCTCGAGCGCAGAAAGGCGGGGAAGCCGTTTACGTTCTTCCACTTCATGGTCGATTTGGAGCAAGGCCCGTGTGTGGTCAAGCGTCTGCGCGGCTGCGGTGCGGGCTACGAATATGTGGCCGTCACGCCGGACGGCGATATCTATCCCTGCCACCAGTTTGTCGGCAAGGAGGAGTTCAAGCAGGGCAGCGTGCTCGACCAGTCGTTCGATATGGCGATTGCGACGAAATTCGCGGGCATGAACATTTATACCCGTCCCAAGTGCCAGAAGTGCTGGGCGAAGTTCTATTGTTCGGGCGGCTGCTCGGCGGCGAATTACAACATGAATCACGATATGAATGATTCGTATGACCTCGGCTGCGAGATGGAGCGCAAGCGATTGGAGTGCGCAATTTATCTAAAGGCGGCAGAGAAAATTTGTGCAGATTAGTCATTGTGACAAAAATATATCAAGAAACCGTAAAAGGCGTTGCGGAGTGCCATCAGACTGCCGTATAATGACTACTGTATTTTCAATGTCCCGTTGTGAGGAGATGATGATATGCCGCAGAACATACTGGTATCCGTGCTGGGTGAGGGAGAGTATTTGCCCCATCTGGTTCGTGCCATTCTGGAAAAAGAGGTAATCCCCGCGCGCAACCTGTTCCTGTCCTCCAAAAATGAGGTGGCTTGTCAGGCGGCCGAGGGGTATGACGTGCGCCTCTGTGAGGACGACATTTCCGCAGTCATCAAAAGTGAGATTGTTTTGGTGACGGCGTCCAAGCGTGAAATGCCGACCCAGTTGGCCATGATCTCCAGCAGCTCGCAGAAGCGTGTGGTCGTGACCGTGTGCGACAGCGAAAAGGTTGATTTGGCCTATGTATCCGACCGTATCGTTGCCGCGACCGAGCTGATTGCCGCCGTGCTGCATCGGGATGAGAATGGAAAGCTGTACGCCACGTATGAGATTAGCCAAAAGGCGCGTTTGTTTTTGCATCAGCCGTGCCGCGATTTGGTGAACGCCATGTGCGACCGAATCAATGAGCAGGGCTGAGTTCTAAAACGGTGAAACCGGGAATATGCTGTATCATGACCTTCCACGAGGGGGAGACGGATGAACAAGCAGCATATTCTCGGTTTTTTTGATGATTTGGTGCGCACGCCCGCATTCCTGTTTTTGTGCGCGATGTTTTTGTGCGGTGCGGTGGCGGGCGGCCTGACTGGTCTGCGCGCCAGCGAAGGGGACAGCGCGGTGGAATTGACGGCGTTTCTGGCACAGCTGCCGGGACAGGCACTGAAAAGCGTGCTGTGCGCGCTGCTGTGGATTGTGCTCGCGCCGCTGTGCGCGCTGCTGCGCCCTGCGCCGCTGTTCCTGTCCGCTGTGGTAGCCGCACGCGGCTTTGTGCTGGCACTGACCATGGCGGTCGGGCTGGGGCAGGAAGAAGGGGCGCTGCTGTCCCTTGGCATGGCGGCACTGCCTGCGATGCTGGGCGTGCCCGCGCTGCTTGCGGCCTGTTCGATGGTCTGGCAGAGCGGGGAAGCGATGGGGCGGTATTCGCTGCGCGCCTGCCGCGCGCCGTTTGCGGTGTGTCTGCTGCTGGCAGCAACGGGTGCACTGCTGCGCGTGACCTTTGCCATGCTGTGGAACATATAACAAGAGACGGACGCATGTGCGTCCGTCTCTTGTTCATTTGACTGGGCAAAACCGCGGGGAGAGAAGCGCCGCGCCTGCCGGGGGATTGTCACACATACAGGTAGTCTGCCATGACGGGCTGTAAGCCGTGCGCCTCAATGGCCTGATACACTTGGTCGACCGAGCGGCCGTCCGAAATCTCGAACTGCTCGTCCCCCTTATCCTCGCCGGAGTGGCCGCCGATACCGACATCCACGCCCGCGGAAATCTTGGTCGCAGCGATGCCGATGATGTTGTCGCGGAAGCCTGCGCGCTCGCGCGTGGAGATGGTGATGGATGCAAACGGCATGAAGATGCGGTAGGCGCACACGACCTGCAACAGCTGCGGCTCATGCACGTCCTTGGGATTGATTTTGTCGTTGTTGATAATCGGACGCAGACGCGGGCAGGAGAACGCAATCTCCGCGTGCGGATACTTGCGCTGGAGGAGATAAGCGTGCAGACCGGTGGCAAAGGCGTCCTTGCGGAAGTCGGACAGGCCCAGAAGCGCCGCAAAGCCTACACCGCGCATGCCGCCCATCAGGGCGCGCTCCTGCGCGTTCAGACGGTAGGGGAAAATGCGCTTGTGTCCGCCCAAGTGCAGGGTCTGGTACTTCTCCGCATCATAGGTCTCCTGAAACACGGTGACGTAATCCACGCCGCATTCATGCAGGTAGGCGTACTCGTCGACGTTGAGCGGATAGATTTCAATGCCGATGACGCGGAAGTACTTGCGCGCGTGCTTGACCGCTTCGCCAATGTATTCCACCGGCGACATGGTGCGGCTCTCGCCGGTCAGCAGCAGGATTTCCTGTAAACCGGTCGCGGCAATGGCCTGAAGCTCCTGCTCGATTTCGTCCATATCGAGCTTGGCACGCCGGATTTTGTTGTGGCAGTTAAAGCCGCAGTAGACACAGTAATTTTCGCAGTAGTTGGCGATGTACAGCGGTGTGAACATCTGCACCGAGTTGCCAAAGTGCTTGCGCGTCTCCATCTGCGCGCGCTGCGCCATCTGTTCGAGGAACGGCGCGGCGGCAGGGGAGAGCAGCGCGGCGAAGTCCTCGGGCTGCAAAACGTCGCGGGTTAAGGCGCGCTGCACATCGGCTGCGGTGTAGGAATCTGCATCGTAGGCGTTCATGCGGGCGATGACCTCGTCCTGAATGTCCGAGCCGATGTTGTCCATGCCGGGCTGATAGGCCATGTGGTCGGTTTCGGCGGTGATATATTTTGCGGAGATGACCTCCGATTTGTTTTCATACATGACAATAATCCTTTCTTGGTTTGTGCTTCCCCCAAGGCAGTGCGGGCAATGCCGCTGCGCGCGGCGGGCGCACAAGAAGGAGACAACCTGCGGTTTTCCCCTTCTTGTGAATCAACCGCTTTCCCTTAGGGCGCGCTGCGCGCGCAAAGCGGGGTTCTGGCCTCCGGTTGCCGCCCGGTTGTCTTTTCGCAACAGCAAGGGCGGCTGTCCCCCCAGAGGAGGTGCCTCAGTCGCGCAAAAAGCCCGTCAGCGGGGAGGATGCCGAGGCGCTCTCGCGCACGCGGCCCAGACCGGACAGGTAGGCCGTGCGCCCAGCCTCAATCGCTTTTTTGAATGCCTCGGCCATTGCCGGGATATCGCCCGCCGTAGCGATGGCGGTGTTCGCCATCACGGCGGCCGCGCCCATCTCCATTGCCTCGCATGCCTGCGACGGACGGCCGATGCCGGCGTCCACGATGACCGGCAATTCGATTTCGTTAATCAGGATTTGAATGAACTCGCGCGTGGCAAGTCCCTTGTTGGTGCCGATGGGCGCGCCGAGCGGCATCACGCAGGCCGCGCCCGCGTTGACCAAATCGCGCGCAACGTTCAGGTCGGGATACATGTACGGCATAACGACAAAGCCCTCTTTTGCGAGGATTTCGGTCGCGCGGATGGTTTCCTGATTGTCCGGCAGCAGGTACTTGCTGTCGCGCATGATTTCGATTTTGACAAAGTCGCCGCAGCCGACCTCGCGACTCAGCCGCGCGATGCGCACCGCCTCGTCCGCGTTGCGCGCGCCCGAGGTGTTGGGCAGCAGGGTGACACCCTGCGGGATGTAGTCGAGGATGTTCGCCGTGCCGCCTTCGTTGGCGCGGCGCAGCGCGAGCGTGATGATTTGCGCGCCCGCATTGTGCACGGCGGCGTTGATTAAATCGAGCGAATATTTGCCCGAGCCCAGAATAAAGCGGGAGGTGAATGCATGCCCGCCCAGAATCAGCTTATCTTCCATTGTGTTATTCTCCTTTTGTGCGTTATGTTTTGCGTTTACGGCTCGGTGTGGCCGAGCAGCAGCCGCAGCACCATGGTGGCCTGCTGCGCGGCGCAGACGGCAACGCGCGGCGCCATCAGGCCGACGCCGTCCGCGATGTCGCTCGTCCCGTCTCCGCAGACGTACAGCCGCCCGAAGCGGCGCTCGGTGCGCATGAGGTTGGCCGAGCCATAGCCTGCCATGCCGCTGCCGGAAACAATAGGCGTGTCCGGCAAACACTCCAGCAGTGTTTCAATCAGCATGGCCTTCTGCTCGGCGCGGTCGAATGCTTCGCAGACCACGTCGCAGCCTGCGAACAGCGAAGCGGCGTTTGCCGGGATGATACGCTCGGTATGCGGTTCGTATTGCAGATAGGGGTTGATTTCTTCGAGCTGTTCGAGCAGCGCCAATGTTTTGGGCACGCCGATGTCCTTCATCGTGTAGTGCTGCCGGTTGAGGTTGCTCACCTCGACCGTATCGAAATCGACCAGCACCAGCCGCCCCACGCCCAGCCGTGCCAGATGCACGGCGATATTGGAGCCGAGTCCGCCCAAGCCCGCGATGCCGACCGCAGCGCGGTCGAACCTTTGCTGGATGTCCGCGCCGTGGCGCTCCACCAATGCGGCGTGCAGTTGTTTCTGTGTCAAACGCATGGACTCAGCCTCCGCCGACAAACTGCACGATTTCGATTGCATCGTCTTCATGCAGCGGCTCTTCTGCAAACCGTGCGCGCGGCACGATTTGCCCGTTTTTCTCGACCGCAACGCGCTGCGGGTCGTGTCCGCGCTGCTCCAGCAGCAACAGGACGGTCAGACCCGGAGAGCAGGCGCACGCTTCCCCGTTTATCTTCATAAAATCCCTTCTTTCAGGCAATAAAAATACCCCGGTTTCACCATGCGGTAAAACCGGGGCATTGAGGCTTTTGCGATGCGACAGCTTCCCTACGATGGTGCTAACCAACAGGTTCAAAAGGTTAGGCTCTCGCCCTCTCAGCCGCTCATCACGGCACCCTTGCTTGCAAATCCAGTATAGACCTGTCAAAAGTGGTTGTCAAGATGCAGATTTTCTGCTACAATTTTAGAAAACAAATGTTCGATAGGGGGATTCGCGTGGAGCGCACCATTTTGCATTGCGATTGCAATTCGTTTTATGCCTCAGTCGAGACATTGCTTGACCCGACGCTGGCCGATGGGCCGAGTGCGGTCTGCGGCGACCCGGAAAGCCGCCATGGCATCATCCTTGCCAAAAACGAAAAGGCCAAGGCGTTTGGCGTGCAGACAGCGGAAACCATCTGGCAGGCCAAACGCAAATGTCCCGATTTGCGGCTGGTCGCGCCGCACCGTGAGCAATACGTCAAATATTCGCGCCGCTGCAACGAGCTGTATCTGCAATATACCGATTTGGTCGACCCGTTCGGGATTGACGAATCCTTCCTCGACGTGACCGGTTCGATGCACCTGTTCGGCACGGGAGAGCAGATTGCGGATGCGCTGCGCCGCCGCATGCGCGAGGAGGTCGGACTGACGATTTCGGTCGGCGTGTCGTTCAACCGCGCGTTCGCCAAGCTGGGCAGCGATTACAAAAAGCCGGACGCGACGACCGTCTTTTCGCGCGAGAACTTTCGGGAACGTGTCTGGCCGTTGCCAGTCAATACGCTGCTGTACGTCGGCAAGCGCGCCGCAGCACGGCTTGACGGGCTGGGGGTGCATACGATTGGCGACTTAGCCGCGTGTGAGCCTGCATTTGTGCACGGCATTTTCGGCAAGCAGGGCGATATGCTGCTGCGTTATGCCCGCGGTGAGGACGATGAGCCGGTGCGCTCGTTCTACGCCGAGCGCGAGGTCAAGAGCGTGGGCAACGGCATGACCTTTGCGCACAATCTGCTGGGCGAGGAGGCGTGCCGCATGGGGCTGACGGCGTTGTGCGACAACGTCGGCCGTCGTTTGCGGGCGCGCGGGATGGTGTGCCAGACCGTGCAGATTGGCATCCGTGACCCGGAATTTCACAATCGCTCGCGTCAGATGACGCTGGCGCAGCCGACCAACTCCACCCGTGTGCTCATTGAGACTTCGCTTGCGTTGCTGCGTGCGCATTGGCCAATGGATAAGCCGGTGCGTCTGCTTTCGGTCACGGCGGCAAATCTGCTGCCGGAAAATCAGGCCTGCGAACAGCTTTCCCTGTTTGACAGCCCGCAGCAGATGCAGACACGCCAAAAGCAGAAGGACCTTGACCGGACCGTGGATGCGCTGCGGCAGCGGTTTGGAAACCGCTCGGTGATGTTTGCAAACTCGGTGCGCAAAAATGAGAAAACCGAACAGAAAGAACAAAAGAAGCCGTGAAGATGTTCACGGCTTCTTTTCGCTCCACGCTTGCCGCAGCAAGGCGGCGGCTTCGCCAATTTGCGGCTCGGTCAGGCCCGCATAGCCCAGCACGAGCGTGGCCTTGGGCGGTTTGACCGGCGGGGTGTAGTAGGCCGAAAGGCCGTATACCCGCACGCCCATGGCTGCAGCCCGGTCAATTAATTCGCGTTCCAGCATGCCGTTTCGCATGTGCAGCAGCAGGTGCAGGCCCGCCTCCGAGCGGGATATCTCATGCGGCAGGTCGGCCAGCTCGCGGTCCAATGCCGCCAGCAGTGCGTCGCGCCGCGCCTGATATACCTTGCGGCTGCGGCTGATATGCCGCTCAAAGGCGCCGGTGCGCAGAAAGGCCGCCAGCGTATGCTGCTCGAAGCTGGGCACGGTCGAGGAGTAGAGCGAGAACCGCTCGCGGTAGCGTGCCATCAGCGCATCCGGCAGCACCAGATAGCCAATGCGCAGGCCGGGCGCAAGGCTTTTGGCAAAGGTGTTGACGTAGACCACCCGCCCCGCGTGGTCAAGCTCGCCCAGCGCGGGAATCGGGCGTGAGGCATAGCGGAACTCGCTGTCGTAATCGTCCTCGATGATATAACGGTCGGGCGCATCGGACGCCCAGCGCAAAATCTCGAGCCGCCGCGCGACCGGCATGACCGTGCCGAGCGGGAAGTGGTGCGAGGGGGTGAGATACACGACCGATGCGTCGGATGCGGCCAGCGCGTCTGCGCGCAGACCGCTTTTATCCAGCGGCAGCGGACGTACTGCTGCGCCGCCTACAGCGAAAATCTGATACAGCTTGCGGTAGCCCGGGTTTTCCAATCCATACACACGGTCGCGGCCCAAAAGCTGGATGACCAGCTGCATCAGATATTCCGAGCCTGCGCCGACCAGAATGTTGTCGGGCGAGACGTTGATGCCGCGGAAATCGTATAAATACCGCGCGATTTGCTCGCGCAGCTCCGGTGCGCCGCACGGGTCGGTCGCGCGCAGCAGCCGGTCGGAGTATTCGCTCAGCACGCTGCGGCTGAGCCGCGCCCATGTGGAGAAGGGAAAGCAACCGTTGTCGACAATGTTGGTGCGGAAGTCGTAGAGATAGTGCTTTTCTTCCGTGGTGGATGGCTGCACCGCGGCGCGGGGCGCCTGCGCCTGCGCGGGCACGGCAAGCTGCCGCTGCACGAAATAGCCGCGTCGCGGCGCAGAGGCGAGATACCCTTCGGCCAGCAGTTGCCCGTAGGCGGTTTCCACCGTGATTTGGCTGACATGCAGGTTGGCTGCAAGCTGCCGTTTGCTGGGCAAACGGTCGCCGCCTGCGAGCGCGCCGGACATGATATCCGCGCGCACCGCGCGGTATAACTGCTCATACAGCGGGGTCTTGCTGTGCGGGTCAAGATGATAGGTGAGCATGATGCATTCCTCCGTGATGATGCAAGCTCGCGGGAGAAAGAGAAATCCCTCTAAACAGCAATGCCAGTTTGGAGGGATTTCTCTTTCCTCCGTGATGATGCAAGCTCGCGGGAGAAAGAGAAATCCCTCCAAACTGGCATTGCTGTTTTTACAATACCAGTATGGAGGGATAATGTCAAATCAAACCTGCTGTACGCAGGATAAACAGGATGGCGGTCAGCGTGACGGCGCTCAGCGCCGTGCTGAGCACGACGATGGATGCCGCCAGCACATGGTCCCCGCCCATATTTTTTGCCATCACATAGCCGGAAACCGTGCTGGGTGCGCCGCACAGGATGACCAGCGCGACCATTGCTTGGTCGCGGAAGCCCATCCACGCCGCAATGGGCAGGAAGATGATTGGCAGCAGAATCAGCTTGATAAAGGTGGCGGCGCACGTCGGCGCGAGTTTTTTGATTGCCTTGGCGCCTTCAAAGCCCGCTCCGATGCTGATGAGCGCGACCGGCGTAGCGCAGGAAGCCAACATATCCAGCCCCTTGGACAACATGGGCGGGAAATCCACTTGCAGCAGTGAAAACGGCAGGCCCGCCAGAATACCCAGAATGATTGGGTTGGTGATGATGCCGCCCAGTGTGCGCGACACAACGCCCTTGTGCTGGGCGTTTTTGGCGTCCGGTGCGGTGACGGTCAGCACCAGCACCGAAAAGATGTTGTACAGCGGCACACTTGCCACAATCATCAGCGGCACCAGCCCCGCGTCCCCGTACAGGTTCTGCACGAATGCGACGCCCAGAATCGCCTGTGAGCCGCGGAACGCACCCTGCGTGAACGCACCGACCATGTTTTTATCCGGCAGCAGCTTTGCCGCGCCCAGCCAGATGGCGAAGAAGTACACCACCGTAACGCCCGCGCAGAACAGGAAAAAGCGCAAGTCGAACTGTTCGGTGATGCGTCCCGCCGCGATATCGCGGAACAGCAGGACAGGCAGCAGCACCTTGAACGACAGCCGGTCGAGGTCGGTCAGCGTTTGCTGCGAAAAAAAATGACGGCCGCGCAGCACGCGGCCCAGCAAAATGATTGCAAAAATCGGGACGGTTGCGTTCAGGCAGAAAATCAGATTATCCGTTGTATTCCCCTCCCACGGCGGATTCCTCCTGCCGGAAGAAGTCCTGCAATTTTTCCAGACTTTGCGCAAGCACCGTTGCCTGCTCAGGCGACAGCGTTTCCATCACGGACGCAATCATGCGCTCGTGGAACGCCTTGTGGTATTCATAGGCCGCGCGGCCCTTGGGCGTGAGCGTGATGTTGACCACGCGCCGGTCGGCGCTGCTGCGCGCGCGGCTGACCAGCTCCTTGGCCTCCAGCTTGTCGCAGGCGACGGTCAGCGTGGCGAGCGTGACGCCGATAGACTTGGCGACCTCGCTCATGCGTACCGGCTCCATCGCGCCGATTTTTTCGATGATATGGATTTCGGTAATCGAAATGGCGCTGCCCAGACCGCCCGCCATGGCGCGCTCTTCGATTTTGTTGATGCGGCCGAATACATCGACCAGAAAGGAGTTGAGTTGTTCCGCGCTGGCCATATCCGCACCGCCTTTCCGATAATTCGCTAAGCTAATCTAAATATTAGCATAGCTAAGTGAAAAAAGCAATAAAAAGCCGCCTGCTTGTGCGGCGGAGCGGGTTTGCTTTTTATATTGAGCGCAGCGGCAATCCATTGTATAATAAAGAAAACAAATGTTCTGTAAAGGAGTGGGGGACATGACGGATTTGCTGCAAGGACTGAATCCGGCCCAGCGGGAGGCGGTCACCGCGACGGAGGGCTTTGTGCGCGTCATTGCGGGGGCCGGTTCGGGCAAGACCCGCGCGCTGACCCATCGGTTTGCCTTTCTGGTGGGTGAGCTGGGCATCCTGCCGGGGAATATCCTGTGCGTCACCTTCACGAACAAATCTGCGGCCGAGATGCGGCAGCGCATCCATCAGTTGACCGGAGACAATGACACGGGATTTATCAACACCTTTCATGGGTTCTGCGTTTCGGTTTTGCAGGAGGATAGCCATGCGGTGCAGTATCCCAAGAGCTTTCTGGTGCTGGATAACGCGGATATTGACGCGATGCTGCAAATCATCTATGAGGAACGCGGGCTGACGCTGCGCAACATGACCTTTTCCGCCGCGCGGGACATGATAGAGATACGCAAGCTGTTCAAGGACCCGACGTATTACGAGGATATGATTACCTTGCCGCTGGACACCCTGCGGGAGAAGTACGAGCGGGCGACCTCCACCACGGATATCATTTTCTACGGCTATTTGTATCAGGAGAAAAAGTGTTTCGGACTGGATTATAATGATTTAATCAAGTTTTCACTCTATATCTTCCGAGAGCATGCGGATATCCGCCATAAATGGCAGCAGCGGCTGGAATACATTATGATTGACGAGTTTCAGGACATCGACCAGCTGCAATATGAGCTGATGGAGGTGCTCTGCGGATATCACAAAAACCTGTTTATCGTGGGCGACCCCGACCAGACGATTTACACTTGGCGCGGCGCCAATGTGAAATATCTGCTGGATTTTGACAAAGCGTTTCCGGGCACGAAAACCATTATGATGATGCAGAATTACCGCTCCACGCCGCAAATTCTGGCGGCCGCCAACGCTTTGATTGATAAAAACCGTTTTCGCATCAAGAAGGAGCTGCGGGCCACGCTGCCGGACGGCGCGCCAGTCCTTTGTCATTTCGCGCAGACGCAAGAAGCGGAAGCCACGTGGATAGCAGGGGAGATGCAGCGTCTGCACGAAGAGGGCACGGCGTACCGGGATATGGCGGTGCTGTATCGGGCGCATTACGTGACGCGCGCGGTGGAGGAAGTGCTGCTGCGGGAAAAAATCCCGTACACCATTTACAGCGGCGTGCAGTTTTTCAGCCGTATGGAAATCAAGGACGCGCTCAGCTATTTGCGCATGATAGTCTATCAGGATGATTTGTCCTTCCGGCGCATTGCCAATGTGCCCAAACGCAATTTGGGCAAGCGGCGCATGGCTTTTTTGCAGGAGTATGCGCAGCAGCACGACTGCACGCTGTATCAGGCCCTGCAGGACAATGTGGAAGATGCGCTGTTCAAGGGCACGCGCGCGCGGCAGTTTATATCGCTCGTGCAGTCCTTTGCCGAGGGGTATGAGGGGCGGCCCGTGTCCGAGGTGCTGTCGGCGGTGCTCAACGCAAGCGGCTATGAGGCCATGCTGCGCACCGAAGGCAGTCAGGAGCGGCTGGATAACTTAGCGGAGCTGAAGCAGTCGGTTTATCTGTATGAAACCACCTGCGGCGAGGAATGTACGTTGGAGCACTATCTGTCCCATGTGGCGCTGCTGACCAACAGCGATACGGCGGAGCAGGGCGACAAGGTCAAGCTCATGACCGTGCATGCAGCCAAGGGGCTGGAATTTCCCTATGTGTTCCTGTGCGGCATGAATGAGGGGATTTTCCCCTCGCGCAAGGTGCGCACGCTGCCGGGGATGGAGGAGGAGCGCCGGCTGGCATTCGTGGCGCTCACGCGCGCGGAACGGCGGCTGTATCTTTCCGAGGCGGACGGGCGCAACTTCGACGGTTCGCCGCGGTACCCGTCGCGGTTTGTGCTGGATATCGAGCGGGATTTGCTGGCCTTTACCCAGCCGCCGCAGGAAGGGCTCATCCGCGAAGCGGAGGACTACATCGCGGCTACGCAGCGCTTTTTCCCGGCAGAGGACAGCGACACGGTTTTCGCCGTTGGTCAGCGGGTCCGGCATCTGATGTTTGGGGAGGGAACCGTGCTGGAGGTGGATAGGGAAAACGGGGCGCATCTGGTACAGTTTGACGATATGCCGACCCCGCGCAAAATTTCCTTCCGGGCAAAGCTGGATTGCTGCTGACCAATGCCGCGTCGCGTGGCTGGACAGGTGGGAAAGCAGCTGAAAACAACAAAAAAAGGGGGCAAGGCCCCCTTTTTTTATTTGCATGAGAAAAGGAGTGGCGCTGCTTACGCTGCGCCACTCCTCTGGAAAGGGATAGCTAATGCTTTGTGCTGTATCGTACCGTTTCACCGGTACGATACAGAACACAATGGGAATATCCTTGCCTTTTTGTTATTTTGCGATGTTCTCGCAGAAACGCATCAGAATCGTTGCAACCTCTGCACGGGTAGCATTGCCCGTGGGATTCAGCGTCGTGGTGGTGTTGCCAGTGATCAGGCCTTCCGCATTTGCCCACTGCATAGCGGTGGTTGCGTAAGAGCTGATATTGGCAGCATCCGTGTAGGCGCTCAGGTTGTTGGACGCCGATACATCGTAGCCCTTGTACTGCGCATAGCGGTACAGGATAGTTGCCATCTGCTCACGGGTGATAGCGGTATTGGGTGCAAAGCTGGTTGCGGTGATACCGTTAACGATGCCGTTTGCAGCTGCCCAGTTAACTGCATCTGCGTAGTAAGAGCCAGACACAACGTCCGTGAAGCTGGAAGCGGCAGCAGACGGAGTGTTCTCCAGACGGTGCAGGATGGTAACGAGCATTGCACGGTTGGTGGTTGCGTTCGGGCTGAACTCAGTATCCGAGGTGCCGTTCATCATACCGTTCTTGTAAACGTAGCGAACAGCGTCTGCATACCAAGCAGAAGAGGAAACATCGGTGAACGGCAGATTGGTGCCGAATTCAACGAAAGTAGCCTTAATCGTTACACGGGATTCCGGCATGGTGAAGGTGTACTTGCCGTCGCCTTCGTCCTTGACAGCGATGGTGTTGCCATCTTCATCCGTTACGATCAGCTCATCCAGCTCATAGCCTTCATCCGGAGTTACGGTAACAGTAACGGTGGTGCCCGGAACTGCATTCTTCGGGGAAACGGATACGGTGCCGTTCTCTGCGGTTGCTACGCTGACAGAGTAGCTGCCGGCAGCACCGCCGCCGCCACCGCCGCCACCGCTGGTGCTGTGGCTTTCTTCAGCATAGTTTACAACCAGCGAAGTCGCTTCAGCGGGCATATCGCAGGTAAAGGTGTTGTTTTCTACCAGCTGCATGCCGTTGATTTCGCCCAGGCCGCTGAGCCCGTTTATATACCAGATCGATTTTACATAAAAACCTGCATCCGGAGTGACATTCGCTACCAGCTTAGCACCGGTGTCAGCGCGTACACTGTACAAATTGCCAACCGGGTCGGTGCCATACGCGCCCATGTCGGTTGCCGGGATTACACGGGAATCCGCATCCAGCGAGTAAATCTCTACGGTGCCGTGGCTTTCGCCATTGGGATATACGGCAATCAAGCGATACGTGGTTGCGCCAATCTGAGTGTCGGTGATGGTAGCGTTTTCGCCAATCGTGATGGTATCAGCGGTTGCACCTTCCGGCAGTTTGAGGGTCTCAACCGTACCGTTGATTTCTACAGTAGCGCCTTCCTCAACCGTAACGGTCTCAACCTTACCGTTGATTTCTACATCAGCGCCTGCCTCAACCGTAACGGTCTTAACAGTGCCTGCCACCGTCAAAATAGCGCCGCTCTGAGCGACAACAGCACCGTCGACCTTAGCCTCTGCCGGTACGGTGGCTTCAACACCGGTACCAACCGTTACAGGCTCCGTGTAAGTGCCGCCGTTAATGGTGACCGTACCGTTGTTAATGGGGGTAACAGTTGCGCGGCTGATGAGTGCTTTCTGCGTAGCCGCAGTGTCGGGAGTGAGCTTATAGATCTGAACCGGGCTGTTATAAGCAACATCGGAACCCAAGGTCAGCTGGCCATCCACCTTGAAGGTGATAGCTTCTGCATCTGCAGATGCCTCAACAGAGCCACCCTCCTTACCCTGAAGGGTCAGACCGCTATCCTTACCTACGTTAATGGTACCAACCGTCAGCATATGGGTATCCACATCAATGGTGTAAACGGTGTTGGTATCAGCGTTGATTTCATATACGTCTTTCAAAGTGGTATCACTACCGAGCGTATATGTATTGCCAGTCCACTCGATGTTTTCAGTAACATCGGAGTTGGCATCCGCTGCGAATGCTACAGGCGCCATTGTCAGCACCATGGATGCAGCCAGCAGTGCTGACAACATTCTTTGTCTCATCTTCGCATTTGCCTCCTTATAAAATTGTAAATTCATACTTTGCAAGGGTTTGCTATCCCACCCCTTTCGAAATAATAAAAGTTGCACTTAATTGAGATTACAGCAAGGATAAGCACCCACGAAAATAATACTACCAAAAGTAAGTTTTTTCAAGTGTTTCCTTGAACTTTCCTTGACTATTTTTTCCCATTTCTAAAAATATGGCATGCTCCAAAGAAAAATGCAGGGAAAAATTCGCATTTTTTATGCGAAATCATGGCTTTCACGTGGGCAAATGCGCCGTGTTGCAAGGAAAGCGAAAACTGCATACTCTGTGCCATGCCGCTCCGTCATGTTGCATTCGGCTGAGCCGCCCCATGCATCGGCTCCCTGTATT
Organism: uncultured Agathobaculum sp.; assembly: GCF_944384695.1. Taxonomy (GTDB): domain Bacteria; phylum Bacillota; class Clostridia; order Oscillospirales; family Butyricicoccaceae; genus Agathobaculum. The sequence goes on from NZ_CALWUQ010000017.1 coordinate 31,915, forward strand.
CCAAGCAAAGCATGGTGATATCGTCAAACTGCGGCGATTCGCTCACAAAGGCGTCAATATCCGCTTTGACCGCCGGAAGAAGCTCCATCGGGGGACGGTCCGCATTTCTGCAAAGGATGTCGGTCAGGCGTTCCATCCCGTAAAGCTCATTGTTTGCATTCATGGCTTCGGTCACACCGTCCGTATATTGAAAGATTTTATCGCCCGGCGACAGCTGTATGCTGCCGGATTCATAGGTTATCCCGTCCAAGCCCGCCAGTACAAACCCCGGACGGATTTGATAGAGCTCAAATTTGCCGCCTTTTTTGTAGATGAACGGCGGCTCATGTCCTGCGTTGACAAACAGGAATTCCCCTGTCTCCATATCCAAAACGCCTTCAAACGCAGTGATGAATAAATTCTCGCTGTTGGATTCGCACAGCAGATGATTGACCTCGGCAAATACCTCGCCCAAGTCCCGGCCCGGCTGGGTGTGGTCCTTGATGAGCGTTTTACCGATGACCATAAACAGTGCTGCGGGAACGCCTTTGCCGGATACATCCGCCATGACAATGGCAATGTGCTTTTCATCCACCATGAAAAAGTCGTAGAAGTCGCCGCCGACTTCTTTTGCCGGGTTCATGGTCGCATAAATATCAATTTCTTTGCGGTCCGGAAAGGCCGGGAAGATGCATGGCAGCATGGAGGACTGAATTTGTGTCGCAACGCTGAGCTCCGTACCGATGCGCTCTTTTTCCGCGGTCACTTCGGATAGCCGATGGATATAATCGCGGACCTCGGAATCCATACACTGGAACGCTTCCGCAAGCTCCTGAATTTCGTCTCCCGTATGGATGTCGATATCAAAGGTGGTTTCATGCTCCAGATTGCCAACCATTTTCTGGCTGGCGATGTTCAATTGGTTGATTGGTTCCACCACTCTTTTCTTGACCAAGCCGTAAAACACTGCGATGGAAACACTGATGACCCCTATCACACTCAGAACAATCGTGATGATAAAACGGAAAAGCTCCCGCTCGATTCTCGGCATGGACAGGTCCACGCCGACTACCGCTACCGGTTCTCCTGCGCTGTTAAAAATCGGAGAATAGGCAGAGGCGATATAGCCATATACCTCATCCTTCGCAATGGATATCTCTTCGGGGGGATTCTGCTTGTAAATCTTCGCTACCGCTTCCTTGCCGCCCTCCATATATGCTTCGTGATATCCCAGCGCACGCGCGCCCTCATGCTTATCCGCATCCCATACATAGACCAAATCATCCTCATATGGAACAAACACATAATAATATTTTACATCGGTCTGTTCCTGTGTGATGTTCAGGAAATCCTGCACCTGATGATAATAATCGTCCTGCACGCCGGTTTCCACATAGGTCAGCACCTTGTCCCCGTCGATAAAGTCCACTGCTGTTCTGGCATAGGAAAATGCAAGGTCATTGTACTCGCTCATTCTGCCTTTCCAGTACTGGAGGCTGCATGTTATGCAAATGCATAATATCAGAATAATGGCCAGAAGGAGAAAACCTATCAGCACCTTTGTTCCCAATTTATATTTTTTCATTTGCGCCCCCTAAATATCTTGTTTTTCCAGCTGTTTGACCAAAAATGTGCAATGAAAATGGATGCTACGCTGATGCTCAGGCCAAGCGCCAGCGTGAGCGACACGGGCAGTTCCTGCGTACCCCGTGCGATGTAAAGGATAACGTAAATGCATATGGCAAGAATTACCCAATGCACACAATAGATGACGTTGATGTTGCGGCTCATGTCGCGTATACCGGCCATCACTTTTTCCGGGATATATCGAGCCAATACAAAATAGACGCCGAGCAACCCGACCGTCAGGGCCAGACAGATTATGGAATCCAAGGTGCCCATATGGTAATAGCAATTTTGCCCTTCGCCAAACATGCCGAGTCCATTTCTGATTGCGATTGGGAAATAGACGAGGGTAATCAAAAGCCCGATAGGGGATAGGATGGCGTAAAAATAGGTTTTATTTTTTACATGCAAAAGATTTTTTCCGAAAACATAGCCACTCACCGGTATAATCATCCAGTTAAGCAGTGGAAAATCAGAAAGCACCTGACCTATCGCATCTTCCGTTCCGATGAGATAGCCAAGAAAGATGTTCCCGAGCGGGTTTCCCACATTCATGCCTTTCAAAAGTGTTCCGGCCACGGACATCCCCAGACAGATGAGAAGCATGGCCCAATTCGAAAGACGCAATTTCGTGAACAGAGCCATAAGTATCATGGCAAGGCCGGCAAATTGCAAAATATCATTGCTGAAAAAGCGGTATGGCAATGGGGTGATGTATTGGTTGTAGTCGCGGGTAATCCAATAGCCCACAAGGGAAGGAAGCAAAAACCGGCAGACATTTAGGGCATATCCCACGATTTCTATTTTGATGCCTCTTCTGAAAAAATCGCCGGGGGAGTGCTGGATGGTGTATGTCATTCCAATTCCCATGGCAAACATGTACATCGGCGCGCTAAACGGGCCGCCAATGATGGTATCGAATAAGTAGGGTATCCCGTGAGCAAGCTGAGATTCGGGTGTACAGGCTATGATGCAGTGTATAAACGCCAGAAAGAAGAGCATAACCGCTTTTGCGATATCCAGTTCTTTTTGCCGTCCGGAGTTGACAATGTCATTGGAAAAAATCTTTTTCTTCATGTTGTATCTCTTCTTAGTTTCTGCATAATGCGGTACAGTTTTTGTTTATTTTATCAAAATTCATCCATATTTTCAAGTGCGGGCGCAGGCTCACGGCGAAGGAAAAAGATAGTCCGATATGGCAGAACAAAAGGCCGCTGTGGTCTTTCAACTGCCCCCATTTGTTAGACAGGATATACTTTTGATATGCTCCCTTTATGAGAGACAGTGAAATAAACGCTGTCAATCATGGAGGGGGCATTTCTATGTCACAAAAGTCAAAAGTAAGTATTGAGGAAAAGACAAAGATGGTTCGTATGTATCTGGCAGGCAAGATATGGAGTGATACAATAAAACCGTACACCCAAGGTGATATAATGAATCCAAGAAAGGGTGTAGTAGATGGGACGGA
>NZ_CALWUQ010000018.1 GCF_944384695.1 uncultured Agathobaculum sp.
GGACGCACACATTGCTGTTTTGACAATGCGCGGATGGAAAGTTTTTTTGCAACCCTCAAAAAGGAGTTGATTTATCGGCTTCACTGCGTTTCTATGAAACGGGAGCAGGTTGGACAGTTGATTTTTCGCTGGATCGAAACGTATTACAATCGCCTCCGGCGCAACACCGCAAATGAGGATAATCTGCCTCCGCTTGCTAAGCGTTTACAGTGGATAAAAAATCGGAGTCAGATTGCTTGATGGGGTAAATTGGGTGTGCGGTTTTCTTGACCATTCTACCCTGCACAAAGGCTTCCTGCACCACCTGGATCAAAGCTGCCCCACTTCGCTTGCGCTCGGTGACAAAAAACGGTATGTAGTCTCCTTGGCGAACCTTGGGTACCATGAGATACATGGTGCCCATCCTTGTATCCAGCCGCCGAGGACGGTAGCCACAGCGATACCCGTTGCGGCTGCCGGAACGTTCACTTTTTTCCGCACCCAGTTGCTGGCTGACTTCGGCCTCCATGAGCTCACCGCATAACCATTCCAGCATACTCAGCATAGGGTCTGGCTGCGCCATACATTGCAGTAGCAATTCCGTCAGATTTGTGGTATGATTCTTTCGAGCCATTAGGGATTCTCCTTTGTATTTTGATTGTCTTGTCAACTCTCATTTTACAGGAGCCCTAATGGCTTGTCTATTTTCTTTACACTTTTGCGAACTCGATTATACGCTATCCGGCCTATTCATCTTCGCTAAGTATAATGTAAGCGCACGCGGCTACTGTAAATCCTAGTGATGCACAGAAAGTGTATGCCGGTATTCCCAGAATATAAAAATTAGCACTATTGAATGTAATCAGTCAAAATTTCCCCCTTATTGTAGTGGCTGAGGCAACTCACTCTCTTTCTCTACACATATGCTCATTTGGAAGTAGATTAAATGTTTAAGTAGGTAGATGTACTTTCCTTTGAACTATAATATAAAAGTAGTGATAAGTAGGTTCCCCAAGCCATCCGTGTTTTCCCGCTTTCGATCTGGCTGTGTGTTTAGCGTGAAATACCTATTGCACCAGCTAATTCTTCTTGAGTAATTTTGGCTTTAGCACGCAATATCCTCAGTTCTGATGCTAAGTCTAAAATCAATGTGTCTCTAGACTTTTCCGGTATGCTGTTTCACTGGTTAAAGTATCTTTCACTAAAACAACTCCTTCTTTCAAAAAATACACCTAAAACCTCTTCTTTACAAACAACTCTTCTTGGCATTAACTGTAAATATTCAATTTGATTATACAAAGTGTAGTTGCAAATGTCAATGTGTCGTCTAAAACGACATGAACTGTTCTTTCTGAAAACTAGATGAATTTCTGATTTAGTCAAAAACCTTATAGGCAATGTCCTATTACAGCAATACAAATCTTTCTCGCCTTCCACGAATGCCTCTTCTAATATGCAAAAAACGAAAACGGCAGCAAGCATCACTGCTTGCTGCCGTTGCTAATTGTGATCGCAAATACGTTCCTAACAATGTATATGGTTCGTATCTGCGCGTTATGGTGGAGCCGAGGGGAGTTGAACCCCTGTCCGAAAGCACATTCACCGTGACTTCTCCGGGCGCAGTTTGTCTTTTTACATTCCCTCCATGACACGCCGGCAAACAGGCTGGCCACTTCAGTAGAGTCATGTTACATGACGGGGGCAACTCTTACCCCGTACACGTTCACCACTAATCGACGCCGGGTCTCAAAGCCGTGGTCCTCTCTGAGCCGACGGGCTAAGCCTTAATTAGGCAGCCTGAAGAGTATAATCGTTGTTGTTTAATTTATAAACAGTTGGAGCTTTTTACGCAGTTCCCCACTGCGGCCCGCTATCCCGGCTTCAACACCCCCGTCGAACCCGTTACGGCCCCATTTCGGGCATCCATTGGATGCGAAAAATCAACGATTTCTTTCCTTCATCGCGCGGTCCATCTCCCGCTTGGCGTCACGCGCGGCGATGCTGTCGCGCTTGTCATGCAGTTTTTTACCTTTGCAAAGACCAAGCTCGATTTTGACACGCGAGTTTTTAAAATAAACTGAAAGTGGAATGAGCGAATACCCGTCCTGTTTGGTTTTACCGAACAGGTTTGCAATTTCCTTCTTGTGCATCAGCAACCGCCGTACACGCAGTGGGTCTTTATTGAAGATATTTCCCTTTTCATAGGGGGAAATATGCATCCCACGTACAAAAAGCTCGCCGTCCTTAAAGGTGCAGTAAGAATCCTTGAGATTAATCTGACCCTGTCGAATCGACTTGACCTCGGTGCCTGCCAGTTCGATACCCGCTTCGTATTTTTCCTCGACAAAGTAGTCATGCCATGCTTTTTTGTTGGCCGTGACCTGTTTGGTGCCTTGCTTGGACACTGCGCCCATGGCAATCCCTCCTTTTCGTGGTTTCGTTTATCATATCACGCTATACCGCGTTTGTAAAGGCACAAGAATGTTACAAATTGCGACTAAAACAGCGCCGCCGCTCAAAAGAGCGGCAGTTCGCCGGTAATCGGGTCAACCTTTTCGGGCAGCGCAGGCTCAAGCGCAAGACAGGTATAGGTCGGCTGTCCGTGGAATTCGGTAATGCCGTTGTCGCAGATGAGGGCGGACAAAATCCCTGCTTCCTTGGCCTTGCGGTCAATGGCAAGCAATTCTTCTTCCGAATCAACATAAACGCACACCTTGGCCACGCCGCGCGAAAACCACTCGCTGAGCGGCGTGGCGGGTTGCGCACTCTCCGTCAGCGTTACACCGGATTCATCTGCCCGAATCTGCCCCAGTCGGTTTTCCCGTTCCAGTGCAGCCAGCACGGCCGTGACGCAGGCATGCCCCGCCTGTGCCGCAATCTTGCCCTTGCGCATTTTCAAATCCCGCCGCATTACAATCATCTGCTTAGGTTTATCCATGCCTGCGCCTCCCCTGCTTATTCCACCGTGTTGGTCAGCTTGCCGATGCCCTCAATCTCACAGGTGACTACGTCACCTTTTTTCAGAAACTTCGGCGGCGTAAAGCCCATACCGACACCTGCAGGCGTGCCGGTTGCAATGATGGTGCCTGCTTTGAGCGTCATGCCTTGCGACAGCTCCGCGATAATCTCTGCGACCGAGTGCAGCAAATGGTCGGTGTTGCTGTTCTGCCGCGGCTCACCGTTGACCGTGGACGAAATATCCAGCGCCGGCGGATAGGCAATTTCGTCTGCCGTGACGATGCACGGCCCCATCGGGGTAAAGCCGTCAAGCGACTTGCCGAAATACCACTGATTATGCGTGGTCTGCAAATTGCGGGCGGACACGTCGTTGACAATCGTATAGCCAAAAATATGACCGGGTGCTTCGGATTCGCTGACATTCTTGCAATCCTTACCGATGACCACACCCAGTTCCGCTTCATAGTCCAGACTGTCTACTAAACCTTCATACGCCGGAATCGAATCGCCGCAGCCGGACGCTTCGCACACGCGCTTGCTGAAATACACTGCCTTCTTGCGGTTGACCAGAAATGCGTCCTCGTGGAACCGTGCGGACTCCACTGCATGGTCGGCATAGTTGATACCAAGACAAATCACATCCTGCGCCGGATGGGGGATGGGGGCGCGCAAACGCACGCTGTCCAGTCGCAGGGCCGCGCCCTCCGTAGCCTGTTCCACATCCGACAGGCGCACCATTTGTGCGGGTGAGATACGGCGAATCAGCTCGGTCATATCGGGGAACGACAGACCGAACGCCTCGAGCGGCCAGAGCAGTCCCGGCCAGCCTTTGTAGCCGATACCGATGCGGTCAACGCCGTCATTGTTTTGATACGTATATAATTTCATACATTGGTCACGCTCCTATTATGTTTGCCAATGTTATCATAGCACAAACTGCACAAAAATCAAAGCACATATTTGAACCTTTCCACGAAATGTGTTATGCTTTACTCAGAGTAATTCTGAATGGGGGAACCATCCATGACCGGCACCTGTGAGGACTGCGCATACAGCGTATATGACGACATGCTGAACGAATATGTCTGCGAAGCTTATCTGGATGAGGACGAGTTCTACCGTCTGTCACAGATCAACGGCCCTTGTCCCTATTACCGCTCCGGCGATGATTATGAGCTGGTGCGCCATCAAAACTGAGGAGAGAATAACATGACCGAACGAGAAAAAGCAGCCGCCGGGCTGCTGTATGACGCCAATTACGACCCAGAATTACGGAAGGCCCGCGCTGTCGCCAAGGACCTTTGCATGGACTACAACCAGTTGCGCAGCACACAGCAAGCGGAACGTCTCGCGCTGCTGCACACGCTGCTGGCTGCCTGCGGCGAGGACACCTACATTGAGCCGCCGTTTTTCGTCGATTACGGCAGCAATATCCGTGTAGGCAAAGCCTTTTACGCCAATCACAATCTGGTTATTCTGGACGGCGCATCGGTCACCTTCGGCGACCATGTGTTCATCGGCCCAAACTGCTGCTTTTCCACAGCCGGACACCCGCTCGACACTGCGCAGCGCAATGCCGGGCTGGAATATGCCAAACCCATTACTATCGGCAATAACGTCTGGATTGGCATGGGCGTACAGGTGCTGCCCGGTGTGACCATCGGAGATAACGCCGTCATCGGCGCAGGCAGCGTTGTCACCAAAGACATCCCGGCGGGTGTGCTGGCGGTCGGCGTACCCTGCCGCCCGGTGCGTGAAATTGCACAAAAGCCGCGCCGTGTCATTCTGTAAAACGCGCAAAAAAGACCTTTGCCATCCGGCAAAGGTCTTTTTGTTTGATTATGCAACGGCTTCCACAGTCTCCACACCGTTTTCCCGATAGGTGTATACCGTAAATCCGCTGTACGTCCATACACCGTCCTCGCCTTCCCCCATACAGCTGGGCGAATAGCTCTTAGAGCTGGGCGAGCCGAGCGCTCCCTCCAATGCGGAAGCAGACGAACCAATGTAGCCGGATGCCTGCGAAGCGGTCGGCTTGGCCGGTTCCGGTGCCGGCTCGGGCTGCGGCGCGGGAGCCGGAGTAGATTCCGGCTTACTGGTCGCAGTGCTGCCGGACGCGCTGCCCGACGAAGACTGACTGGCTGTGCTGCCGCTCGAAGAAGTCGATACCGACGACGTGCTGCCGCTCGACTGCGGCTTGCTGGTCGAACTGCTGCCCGCGCTCGTACCGGACGATGTGCTGCCCGACTGCGGCTTGGACTGCGCCGTACTGTCCGAAGTCTGACTATCGGCGGCATCCTTATCCGCTTCGGTCTTGTCCGCTTCGGTCTTGTCCTCCTCACGGGCCGTATCCTCGGTCTTGTCCTTGTCCTGCTCGTCCTTTACCGTGTCAACAGCCTCGTTTTCCAGCTGGTCCTCGGCCGTGGCATTCTGATTGCCGCTGCAGGCTGCCAGACTGCCGCACACGAGCAGCGCCAGCAGCAGGGCTGTCATTTTCTTTTTCATATCATATCCTCCCGATTATTTTTTGTTTCTGATTTATTCGACGGATTCCGCCTCTTGGTTGTTCCCCAAATCTGGCGGATATTTGAGTAAATTTGCAAGATTACGCTCGACAATCTCGACAATCACCGTATCGCCTGCCTTCACCTGCGTCAGCGGATAGGGCATCTGCCGCGTGATGACCGCTTCGCGGAAGTCCGCCGCCAGAAACGGGTGCAGCGCATTTCCGAAAGAGTCACGGCACAGCATCAATCGGCCGTTTTGCGCGTGCTCGCTTGTGGTTTGCATCAAAATATCCTCTGCGGTATGCGGCGGGGTGACATAGGAAAAGTCGATTTCGTATTGCTGCTGTGCCTCCATTTCCGTACCCTTGGGGTACAGCATCTCATACAGGTCGCCGCGGTGGGTGTTTTCTGTCGTATACGGTGCCTCCCCAAACGGCGTATACGGCAAACCGAGCGTCTGCATCAGAAAATCATGCGCAAGCGCCGCGCCGCGGTTGGTCCAGTGCGAATCCGTGCGCAGATACAGCACCTCATCCTGCCCGGACAAAAAGGTGAACAAATCGGCATAATTGACGCCATATTCCTGCAAATACCCGGCAACAAGTTCATAATTGCCCGGGGAATCGCTTTGCAGATAGCGTGCGGGCATGTGCTCCGGATACAGGGAGTTTTTATTGGGCGCTATGGTGAATAAAAACCGCGCGCCGCGTGCCTCACAATACGCCTGCATGTCCGCGACCGTCTGCGCGACCTGCCGCGCCTGCTCCTCGGTCAGCGTGGCGCGATTCTGATAGTCGTCCAGCGTCTCGGCATAGTACAGCCAACCATCCGCGCCATCAATCACATCCGCGGCGGGTGAGGTGGCCAGCAGCGTGGTCTGCAAAGCTGCATTCGCCGTGACCATCTCCTGCCGCAGCGCAAAGTGGTCGGCAATGTAGTCGGCCACTTGATTGAGCACCTCGCTGTTCCAGCTGCCGTCTTCGTTTTTCAGCGTCGGCTTGGGCGACAAGCGCTCATTGGCAGCCGCCTGCGTCGGCGGCAAAAACAGCATGCCCGCTGAGGGCAGCAGACAAAGCAGCACAAAGGCTGCGGTAAAAATTCGGTATTTCATAGCAGCCTCCTCAGAACTGGAAATAGATAAACGGATTGAATGTGCCTGCCGACAGGTTCAACATACACAGGACAAGCAGCGCCATCGCCCCTGCCAGCGTGATGGACTCATTTTTGGGCTGCAACCGTTTTGCGGTTGGAAAGCTGAGCAAAACCGCCAAAATCAGCGCAAGCAGAAACGCAGGTTTCAAAAATGAACATACAGTCATTGTTCCTGTCCACTCCAGACCCACGCCGGTGAACATCGCCGCAAACATCGCGCCCGCCTGCCCAAGCGACTCGGCGCGGAACAACGTAAAACCCAGTATGACCACCAGCATGGTATACACATGACCGATCGCCCTACCCTTCAGCCGCCACACAGGCACAACGCCACTGTCCTCCAGCACCGAGAACAAGCCATGCCACAAGCCCCATAGCACGAACGTCCAGTTTGCACCGTGCCACAAACCGGTCGTGAAAAACACAACCACACGATTGACCCATGTGCGCACCTTTCCCTTGCGGTTGCCGCCCAACGGGATATACAGATAGTCCCGAAACCAGGTTGACAGCGAGATATGCCAACGCCGCCAAAACTCCTGAATCGTAGTTGCCGTATAGGGGTAGTCAAAATTTTCGAGGAAATGGAAGCCGAACATGCGGCCCATGCCGATTGCCATATCGCTATAACCAGAAAAGTCGAAGTAAATTTGCAGCGTGTAACAGATGGCTCCCATCCACGCGGCAAACATACCAATTTCTCCCGCAGGCAGCGCAAACACCGCGTCCGCCATCTGCCCCATCGCATTGGAGAGCAGCAGTTTTTTGGAAAGCCCGCAGATGAACCGACGGATGCCCAGTGCAGTCTCACGCGGCGTGGTACGCCGCTGGTCAATCTCCTTTTCGATATCATGGTACTTGACGATTGGGCCTGCAATCAACTGCGGAAAATATGAAATATAGAGCAAAACCTTCACAAAAGATTGAGAAACAACCGACCGGTCACGGTATACGTCGATTACATAGGACAATCCTTGAAAGGTGAAGAACGATATGCCAATCGGCAGCGCAATACCGGTCAGCGGCAGCGATATCCCAAACAGATGATTGATTGTGCCAATGGCAAAATCCGCGTATTTGAACACCGCCAACAAGCCAATGCCGCCCGCAACTGCAATCCCAACGCCCAGTTTAGGGTGCTTCCCTGCTGCCAGCAAGCCGCATACGTAATTCAGCGCCACGCTCAGCAGCAGCAACGGCAGATAGACCGGCTGCCCGAACGAGTAAAAAATCAGACTGGCGATAAGCAGCAAGATGTTTTTGGCCCGTATGCCGTGCAGCAGCCTATCCAGCACGAACACCACCGGCAGGAAGATAAACAGAAAAATTGCCGAACTAAAAACCATGTTGTTTTTTCCTTTTTCTCTTTATTATGCCTGCCCGCCGTCTGTTTTACTCTCACGCACATAATTTGCAATCGCAATACCGCCGCTGACGAGCGCCAGCGCACTCAAATTGCGCAGTGTCAAAATTTGTTCCCCCAGCACAATCGCAGAAATCAATGCGCCGAACACCGGAATCAAAAAACAAAACAGGCTGACCTTGCCCACCGGGAATTTACCCAGCAGCGCCGTCCAGATTGTGAACGCCGCAGCGGACAGGACCATCATGTACGCCAGCAGCAGTACCCCCATCGGTGTGACCGCTCCCAGCCGTCCTCCGCCGGCCAAACCAACCGCCAGCAGGAATATGCCACCCAACAGCAGCTGCCAGCCGGTCAGCAGCATCGGGTCACGCCCTGGCGTATAAATGCGGGAAACCAGTGCGCCTGCACCGGCCGACACCGCCGACAGAAGCACCAAACCGTCGCCATGCAGGTTAAAGCCGTTCAGCCCGCCCAGACCGAGCACCAACACGCCCGCAAAGCCGCACAGACAGCCCATCACCTTTTGCCGGTTCATCTTATCATTCTGCAAAAACAGATGCGCGCAGATGAGTGCAAAAAAGGTCTGCGTGCCGGACAGGACAGCCCCCTTGGTGCCGGTTGTCCCGGACAGGCCAATATAGTAGCACACATACTGAATCATGCTCTGGAACAGAGATATCCAGAAAATCGGCTTCCACTCGCTGCGCATCGGGACGATACGGTGTCCCTTGATGCGCGCCACCAGCAGTACCAGCAGCCCCGCCAGCGCAAACCGCCAGCCCGCAAAATACAGCTGGGAAAACGGTGCGTCCGACGCAATGGCAAACAACTCATATCCTTTTTTGATACAAGGGGCCGCACTGCCCCACAGTACGGTACACAAGACCGCAGGCATATATAACCGACGAAATACCCCCGTTTTTTGTTCCTTCATTTGCCCTTCCCCTTTTTCTGACGTGAAGTCAGTATAGCATTTTTCCCTTTTGCACGCAAGCAAGGGAGATTTATTGGACACCTTCTCTGGTATTCTACCATCAGAGGAGGTGAACGGCATGATTTACAGCTGCCAAACCAAATGCTGCCACTATATTTTCCTCGGCAGCGAACAGCAGCGCGCCTGCCCAGACTGCGGAAAACAGCAAATCCGTCCGGCAACCGCAGCAGAACGTGCCGAATTCTTCCAACGGCACACCGCCGCCCTTGTCCGACGCCGCCGCTCGGGCTGAGCGCACAGCAAAAGACCTTCCGAACCACTTCCGGAAGGTCTTTTACATGCCGTTTTCATTTGTCATTTCATTTCTGACTCCTCAAGGTAGCCACAGCAGCCACCGTAATGATTTCACATTACTTGGCGGTGTGACGCGCCTTGCGAGACATCGACTTGACGCGGTTCTGGTCCAAATCCAGCATACGCGCTGCGACCAGATCATTGAAGAAACCCTTCATCATGATTTCGTCACGCTCCTTTTCGTGTAATGTTTATGAGACCATTTCCTGATCTCTGCTATTATAATACACGCAGCGCAGCGAAAAAACAAGCGGCATGTTTTATGAATATCAGACAACTAACGTCATTTATTTTTGTGCATTTATACCTATACTCGTTAACATTTTGTACATATTTAGGAGAAGTTAATTAGAAGTTTTCAACAACTTAACCATTTCTATATTCCTTCGCCAATTCTGCAAACAGCGGCAGCGCGCGACGGATGGTTTCCGTCTGCACACAATAGGAAATGCGCATATGGCCCGGCGCACCAAAGTCCGCGCCCGGCACAACCAGCAAATCATATTTTTTCGCTCGCTCGCAGAAAGCGCGGTCATCCGGCTCCAGCGTCTGCGGGAACAGATAAAATGCGCCCATCGGCTTGACACAGGCATACCCCATGCCGGTCAGTCCCTCGTAAAGCAGGTCGCGATTGGTCTGATAGACCGAAATATCGCTCGTCTGTCCCACACAGCGCGCCGCTACGCGCTGAAACAGACTAGGTGCACATACATAACCGAGTGCGCGGCCTGCGCCGCACACGGCCGCATACAGGTCCGCGCTGTCGGCCGCCTGCGGCGGCACCAGCACATAACCGATGCGCTCGCCCGGCAGCGAAAGCGACTTGGAATAGGAATAGCACACTATCGTATCATCATAATAGTTCGGGACAAACGGCACCTGCATGCCGTCATATACGATTTCACGATAGGGTTCATCTGACACCAGATAGATTGGATGACCGTACTTCTTTTCACTGTCGCGTAACAGCGCAGCCAATTGCTGCACGGTCTGCTCCGAGTAAACCGCGCCCGATGGATTGTTTGGCGAGTTGACCACGACCGCCTTGGTGTGCTCGTTCAATGCCCGCTCCAGCGCGTCGAAGTCGATTTGGAAATCCGTAATAGCCGGCGGCACAATCACACACTTTGCCCCCGCTCCGCGCTCAATAAACATGAGATACTCCGGAAAATACGGCGCCAATACAACAAATTCATCCCCCGGACATGCAATCGCTTTGAACGCACAGGACAATGCCGCCGCCGCGCCCGCAGTCAGGTACAGGCTGTCGCCCGTATAAGCCGTACCGAAACGACGGTTGAGGTCATCTGCCAGCGCCTTGCGCACATCCGCCGCACCCTGTGCCGAGGTGTATCCATGAAGCGCAACCGGGTCGCCCGCAGCCTCGGCTACAATCGCCTGCCGCACCGCATCCGGCGCAGGCACATTCGGATTGCCGATTGAAAAATCGAACACATTTTCCCGACCGACCACCGCTGCGCGCTGGTTGCCGTATTCAAAAAGCTCGCGGATGGTGGAACGGTTGTTCCCCAGCGCGGCCATCTCCTGATTGAGCATAAAAATCGCCCCTTTCTTACGGAATTTATTATAGCACAGTGCAAAAGCGCACGCAAGACAAAGCCCGCCGCATCCATTGCGACGGGCCAAAGCATCCCGCTTATTCAAATTTCATCTGTTTATCAGGCAAATCCTCATCGGTCAGCAATGCGCCAATCGACGGGATGCTGCGGCAGCGGTAGCGCCCGTTATCCGACAGCCCTGCCTCCTCCATGCGGCAGGCATACGTGATGGTATGCTTGCCGCGCAGCACCATGGCCTGCACGCCCTGCGTCGAGCGGCTGGCCTTGATATCCAGCATATTCGCACGGAAAGTCAGCGCGCGGTTTGCGGTCGAGAACATGGTAATCTCGGTCTCTTCATCGACCGGATGGAAGAACGCCACGGCGGGCGACTTAGCCGAGTACGCACCTGTCAGGCGGCGGCGGTTGGTTTTGGTCTCAAAGCTCTCAAGCGAAAAGCGCGCGGCCTTGCCGTTCTGGAACACGATGACCATATTGCCCTTGTAATCGCCCGGCAGCATGGCATACACCGGCGTTTCCCCCTCGTCCATACCCAGCTTGCCGGCCAGATAGTCGCCCAGCACGGACGCCTTGCAGTCGTCAAAATCGTACAGGTGCGCCTTGTAGGCCTGCTGCAAATTGGTGAAGAACACGATTTCAGCCTTGTTGGTCGTCTCGGCCTGCCAAATCACCTCGTCGCCGTCCTTGAGCTTGTGCTCCTGCGACATGCGCCATGACTGCGGGGTAATCTTCTTGAAATAGCCCTCGCGCGTCAGGAACAGCAGCACCGCATAGTCCTCGATGTGGTCCTCCTCATCGAACTCCGGTACCGCCCCGGCAGTCACCAGACGGGTGCGGCGCGGCGACGGATATTTCTTGATGACCTGTTCCAGTTCTTTGACGATGATATTCCGAATCTTCGCCTTGGATTTGACGATTTCCTCGAGTTTCGCAATCTCCTTTTCGAGCGCTTCGGTCTCCTGCGTGCGTTTGAGGATATATTCCTTGTTAATATTGCGCAGACGGATATCCGCGATAAACTCGGCCTGAATCTGGTCGATGCCGAATCCAATCATCAGGTTGGGAATGACCTCGGCATCCTCTTCCGTCTCGCGGATAATGCGAATCGCCTTGTCGATATCCAGCAGAATCTTGGCCAAACCGTGCAGCAAGTGCAGCTTGTCCTTCTTCTTGTTCAAATCGAAGAACACGCGGCGGCGCACACACTCGGTGCGCCATGCGGTCCACTCTTCGAGCAACTCACGCACACCCAACACGCGCGGCATGCCACCGATAAGGACGTTAAAATTGCAGGAAAAGCTATCCATCAGCGGCGTCAGCTTCATCAGCTTAGCCATCAGCTTTTCCGGGTCGGTACCACGCTTGAGGTCAATCGCAATCTTGAGGCCGGACAGGTCGGTTTCATCACGCACATCCGCAATTTCACGCAGCTTACCCGTCTTGGCAAGCTCCGCAATCTTGTCGATGATTGCCTCAATGGTCGTCGTGTACGGAATTTCCGTAACTTCAATCAGATTTTCCTTTTTGTCAAATGCCCATTTCGCACGCACCTTGAACGAACCACGGCCGGTCTCGTAAATGGCACGCATCTCATCCTCGTCATAAATCAGCTCGCCGCCGGTCGTAAAGTCCGGCGCAGGCAATGTCGCCAGCAAATCATGCTCCGGATTTTTGATGCATTCAATCGTTGTGCGGCATACCTCTTCCAGATTGAAGCCGCAGAAGTTGGACGCCATGCCGACCGCGATGCCCGTATTGGCCGAGACCAGAATGTTCGGGAAGGTCGTCGGCAGCAGCGTCGGCTCCTTCATGGTGCCGTCGTAGTTGTCGACAAAATCGACCGCATCCGTGTCAATATCGCGGAATAGCTCCGCACAGAATGCATCCAACTTGGCCTCGGTATAACGCGGCGCCGCATAGGCCATATCGCGGGAATACACCTTACCAAAGTTGCCCTTGGAGTCGACAAACGGCATGAGCAATGCTTCATTGCCGCGCGTCAGACGCACCATCGTCTCATAGATAGCCGCGTCACCGTGCGGATTGAGCTTCATCGTGGCGCCTACGATATTGGCCGACTTGGTGCGATTGCCGTTCAGCAGCCCCATCTTGTACATCGTGTACAACAGCTTGCGGTGCGAGGGCTTGAAGCCGTCAATTTCCGGAATCGCGCGTGAGACAATAACGCTCATCGCATACGGCATATAGTTCTCGCGCAGCGTATCCGTGATGCGCTGGTCGACCGAAGGATGCTCTTTATATACTTTTGGCTCGTCGTTTTTCTTCTTTGCCATCCAAATTTAACTCCTTGTCAGGATATATCTGCCAAATCCAGATACTGTGCGCCGTTTTCCGCGATATACTCCTTACGACCGGACAGGTTGTCCCCCAGCAGCAAATCAAACATCTCGCTGGTTGCCTTGGCATCCTCCGGCTGAATGCGGATTAAACGGCGGGTTTCCGGATTCATCGTGGTTTCCCACATCATGTCCGCTTCGTTCTCGCCCAGACCCTTGGAGCGCTGAATCAGCACTTTTTTGCCCGCCAGTTTATCGAGGATTGCGGCCTTTTCGCTCTCGTCGAACGCAAAATAACTCTTATCGCGGCAGGTGATTTCATACAGCGGCGACTCCGCGATATAGACATAGCCTTTTTCAATCAGCGTCGGCACCAGCCGATACAGCATGGTCAAAATCAGCGTGCGAATCTGGAAGCCGTCCACGTCGGCATCCGTACAGATGATAATGCGCCGCCAACGCAACACCTCAAGGTCGAACGCGGATAAATCCTTCGCGGCCTTGCCGCGCACCTCAACCCCACAACCGAGCACCTTCAAGAGGTCGGTGATAATGTCGTTTTTGAAAATCTTGCCGTAATCCGCCTTCAGACAATTGAGAATCTTGCCGCGCACGGGCATAATCGCCTGAAACTCACTGTCACGCCCCTGCTTGACCGAGCCGAGCGCGGAATCGCCCTCCACGATATACAGCTCGCGGCGTGTGACGTCCTTGGTGCGGCAGTCGACAAATTTCTGCACACGGTTGGCCAAATCCATGCCGCCGGACAGCTTTTTCTTGATGTTCAGGCGTGCTTTTTCCGCCTGTTCGCGGCTGCGCTTGTTGATGAGAATCTGCTCGGCAATCTTGTCCGCCTCAGCCTTGTTTTCGATGAAGTAGATTTCCAGCCCCTGCTTGAGGAAGTCGGTCATCGCCTCCTGAATGAACTTGTTGGTGATGGCCTTTTTGGTCTGGTTTTCATACGAGGTCTGGGTGGAAAAGCAGTTGGTCACGAGCACCAGACTGTCCAGCACATCCTGAAACGTGACCTTGCTCTCGTTCTTGGTATATTTTCCGTTCTGCTTGAGATAGCCGTCCAGCGCCGAAACGAACGCTGAGCGCACCGCCTTATCGGGCGCGCCGCCGTGCTCCAGACACGAAGAGTTGTGATAATACTCGATACGCGACACCGCAGAGGAAAAGCAGAACGCACAGGACAATTTGACCTTGTATTCCGGCTTGTCCGCCCGGTCGCAGCCTCGCCGCTCGCCCTCAAGGAACTGCACCGAAGTCAGCGGGTTCTCACCGACCAGCTCGGTGACATAATCAACGATGCCGTTCTGATACAGGAATTCGGTCGTCTCAAACTTGCCGCCAACCTGATTTTTCAGCACAAACTTGATATGGCTGTTTACTACGGCCTGCCGTTTGAGCGTATCGAGATAGTACTCGACCGGAATGTTGATATCGGTGAACACCTCAAGGTCAGGCTTCCAGCGGATGGTCGTGCCGGTCTTTTTGGAGGTCGTCGGCTTTTTGATAAACCCTTCTTTGGTCGGGGTCTTGTTTTCGCCCTTTTCAAAGTGCAGACTGTACTCAAACCCGTCGCGCACAACGGTCACGTCCATATACTCCGAGGAATACTGGGTCGCACAGGTGCCCAAACCGTTCAGGCCAAGCGAAAACTCGTAGTTTTCACCCGTATCGTTTTTATATTTGCCACCCGCATACAGCTCGCAGAATACCAGCTCCCAGTTATAGCGCTGCTCGTTCTCATTCCACTCAATTGGGATGCCGCGGCCACGGTCCGCCACCTCAATCGAGCCATCCTCATAGCGGGTGGTGATAATCTCGGTACCGAACCCCTCGCGCGCCTCGTCAATCGAGTTGGACAGAATCTCAAACACCGCATGCTCGCAGCCTTCCAGCCCGTCTGAACCGAAAATAACGCCCGGACGCTTGCGCACACGGTCCGCGCCCTTGAGCGAGGAAATACTCTCGTTGCCGTATGACGGTTTTGCTTTACTCATATTGCCCTTAACTCCCTGTTTCCGCAGTTCTCAAATCCATAACTATATTATTATACGCTGTTTCTCTGTTTTTTTCAATTGTTTTCCGTTGTGTGCATCTAAAGTCTGTTATTTTGTACGAAAAGCGCGCGCTGCGAAAAGCAGCGCGCGCTTTCTTATGATAATGGGCGATTAAGCCTCTTGTCTTTGGACTGTCCGGGAGCCTGCGCGGTATTCCGTCCCACAGGGCCGAACAGATTTTTTATCGTCTTCCCATGAAGAAGTTTATGTCAAAAGGGGTTGTTCCCTTGCTGTGGTTATACTATACCGTATCCATATGTCTAAAGTTTGTAGAAAATTTGAAAGAAGTGTAAACACTGCCGTATACGCCCGATTTGACCTTTTTCGCACCGAACGAAAAAAGAACAGATGCTTTTGCATCTGTTCTTTTCTACTCAATTAGCGAAACTTTTTCTTCTTCGCGCGCGCAGCCTCAGATTTCTTGCGGCGCTTGACGCTCGGGCTTTCATAATGCTCACGCTTGCGGAGCTCGGAAAGCGTACCCGCCTTGGCGCACGAACGCTTGAAGCGGCGCAGCGCGCTGTCAATAGATTCATTTTCCTTGATGCGGATCTCCGACACAGTTTTCCCTCCCTCCGCGCGTTCCCCTCTGGAGGAACGCTATGCACGGCTTTGCATACAACGGCACACAAAACCGTAAGGATATTATATCTGTTTTTACCGTCCGTGTCAATAACAAAGTTTAGCGAACGACCAGATTGACAATTTTACCAGGTACGACGATTTGCTTGACCATTTCCTTGCCTGCAATCGCGTTCTTTACCTTCTCCTCTACAAGCGCGGTGTCGATTGCCACCTGCTTGTCGCAATCCACCGGCAGCTTGATTGTGCACTTGAGCTTGCCGTTGACCTGTACGGCCATTTCGACCGTATCCTCAACCGTCTTGGCATCCTCATAAGCCGGCCACGGCGCAACAGACAACAGGCCCTCGCCGCCCATCTGCTGCCACAGTTCTTCGGTGATATGCGGGGCGAACGGGTTGAGCAGCGTCAGGAAGGTCCTGTATTCAGCCTTGTTAACCCCCTTGTCGTAGAACTCATTGAGCATGGTCATGAGCGCTGCGATTGCGGTATTCGCCTTAAGGTTGTCCGCGTCCTCACCGACCTTCTTAATCGTGCGGTGCATGAGTACCTCGTGCTGCTTGGAGTATTCGTCGCCCTCCTGCACCTTTTCGGCAAGGCCCCAGACACGCTCGAGGAAGCGGCGGCAGCCTTTGATGGACTTCGGGCTCCACGGAGCCGCCTTCTCAAAGTCGCCAATGAACATTTCGTACAGGCGCATCGTATCCGCACCGTAGGTATCCACAATCTCATCCGGATTGACCACGTTGCCGCGGCTTTTGGACATCTTCTCGCCGTTCTCGCCCAGAATCATACCATGGCTTGTGCGCTTGGCGTACGGCTCCTTGGTCGGCACCACACCGATATCATACAGGAACTTGTGCCAGAAGCGGCTGTACAGCAGGTGGAGCGTGGTGTGCTCCATACCGCCGTTATACCAATCGACCGGCGACCAGTATTCCAGCGCTTCCTTGGAAGCGAGCGCCTTGTCGTTGTGCGGGTCCATATAGCGCAGGAAATACCACGACGAACCGGCCCACTGTGGCATGGTGTCGGTCTCACGCTTCGCCGGACCGCCACAGCACGGGCAGGTGGTGTTGACCCAGTCGGTCATCTTGGCAAGCGGCGACTCGCCGTTTTCGGTCGGCTCATAGCTCTCCACGTCCGGCAGGGTCAGCGGAAGCTGGTCCTCCGCAATCGGCACCCAGCCACACTTCTCGCAGTAAACCAGCGGAATCGGCTCGCCCCAGTAGCGCTGACGGGAGAATACCCAGTCGCGCAGCTTATATTGCACCTTGGCGTGACCGATGCCCTTCTCTTCCAGCCATGCAATCATCGCCGGAATGGCATCCTTGACCGTCTTGCCGTTGAGGAAATCCGAGTTGACCAGGATACCGGTCTCGTCCTTTGCGGTAAAGGCCGCCTTTTGCACATCCTCACCGCCGGATACCACCTCGATAATCTCACAGCCGAACTTTTTGGCAAACTCCCAGTCACGGTCGTCATGTGCCGGAACCGCCATAATCGCGCCCGTACCGTAGCCCATCAGGACGTAGTCAGAGACGAAAATCGGAATCTCGCGGCCGTTGACCGGATTGATTGCGCCAACGCCATCCAGCTTGACGCCAGTCTTGTCCTTATTCAGCTCGGTGCGCTCGAAATCCGACTTGCGCGCCGCTTCCTCACGGTAAGCGCGCACCGCATCAATGTTTTTGAGCTTGTACGCCCACTTCTCGACCGCCGGATGCTCAGGCGAGATAACCATGTAAGTCGCGCCGAACAGCGTATCCGGACGGGTGGTATAAACGGTCAGCGTATCGCCCTCGGTGGTCTTGAAATCAACCTCCGCGCCGGTCGAGCGGCCAATCCAGTTGCGCTGCTGCACCTTGACGCGCTCGATGAAATCCACATCATCCAAATCGTCAATCAGACGCTGCGCGTACTTGGTAATTGCCAACATCCACTGGCTCTTGGTCTTATGGACAACCTCGCTGCCGCAGCGCTCGCACACGCCGTTGACAACCTCTTCGTTGGCCAGCACGCACTTACAGGAGGTGCACCAGTTGACGCTCATTTCCTTTTTGTAGGCAAGGCCCTTCTTGAACAGCTGCAGGAAAATCCACTGCGTCCACTTGTAGTAATTCGGGTCGGTCGTGTTGATTTCACGCGACCAGTCGAACGACAGGCCAAGCGACTTAAGCTGCCCCTTAAAGCGCGCGACGTTCTTCTTGGTCACTTCCGCCGGATGGATGTGGTTCTTGATGGCAAAATTCTCAGTCGGCAGGCCAAAGGCATCCCAGCCCATCGGATAGAGCACATTATAGCCCTGCATACGCTTTTTGCGCGCAACGATGTCGAGCGCGGTGTAGGAGCGCGGATGGCCTACGTGCAGGCCCTGACCGGACGGATACGGGAACTCAACCAGCGCATAAAATTTCTGCTTTTCGCTGCCGTTTTCCGCCTCGAAGCAGTGTGCCTCATCCCAGATATCCTGCCACTTTTTTTCAACCAGTTTGTGATCGTACTTCAACGGTATTTCCCCCTAAAGTGAATGGTTTATTTTAGGCGCGGTAACGCGGCGGACACACCTTCTGCATCCGCCGCATCCCGTTTTATTTTTCTGCAATGCCAAGCTCGGACAGCGCCACGGGCGTTCCGTCCTTCCACAGATTCTCCAAATTGTAGAACTTACGAGCCTCCGGCATGAACACATGCAGCACCACGCAGCCGTAATCGAGCAGCATCCACTGCGCGGATTCATAGCCCTCAGTGTGGTGTACCAGCGTTTCGTGATCGTATTTCAGACGCCACTCCACGTTATCGGCCAGCGCCTTGACCTGCGTGGTCGAGGAGGCTGAACAAATGACAAAATATTCGGTCAGCTCAGTCAGCCGCTCCACCTGCAACACTTCGATCTCCTGTGCCTTCTTCTCCAGAAGCGCTTCACAAATCGCCTTTACGGTATCTTTTGCAGTCAATTTTCAATCTCCTTCTTTATCGTCATGCTTCCGGGTCGATTGTAGTGCTGCCGCCGCCCGTACCGGAATCGGTCGTGCCGCCGCTGCTTTCACCGCCGCCTGTGCTGCCGCCGGTCGAGGTATCCCCGCCGCCGCTGCTCTCGCCGCCTGTGCTGCCGCCGGAAGACATGTCTCCGCCGCCTGTGCTGCCACCGGTCGAGGTATCTCCGCCGCCCGTGCTGCCGCCGGTCGAGGTGTCCCCGCCGCCCGTGCTGCCGCCGGTCGAGGTATCTCCGCCGCCCGTGCTGCCGCCGGTCGAGGTGTCACCGCCACCCGTGCCTTCACCGGTCGAAACGTCTCCGCCGCCCGTGTTGCCACCGGTCGAGGTGTCCCCGCCGCCCGTGCTGTCGCCGGTCGAGGTATCTCCGCCGCTGCTCTCGCCGCCGGAGGAATCACTGCTTGTATCGTTATAGTCCTCCTCTGAGGTATCGCCCCAGACGTAATTATCCTCACCGGAGCTGACGCCGCCGCTCCAACTCGACGAGCTGCCGCTTTCCGGACCGCTCACCATATCCAGCGTGGTAATCGGCTCCTCATACGGATTAAAATACTTGTTGACCAGATCGAGCGTCTCCTGATAGTACGGGAAGAAGAACGAATACTGGTACGGATCGCTGCCGGCGTAGCTCATCGCGCCGTAACCGGGCAGCGTGAAGAACTGGATGCTTTCATTTTTGATTTGCAGCGCCTGCATGCCCATCCAAAGCAGCTCGCCTGCCGTCAAATCGGTTTTGACATTCTGGAATACCGCATCCGCAATCGAAGAGATTTTGGTAATATTCTTAAGCTGGAACACCTCTGCTGCGAGCGTTTTCAGGAATTTCTGCTGATTTTCCACGCGGCCTTCGTCACCGTTCGGATACTGTACCGAATAGTCGTTGTTGTGCCGCCAGCGCAGGAATTCCACTGTCTGCTTGCCGTCCAAATGCTGCATACCCGCATACAAATCAATATGCAGGTCCTGTGAGGGATCGTCGTACTCCATACGGAAGGGAATCTCATAGTCAATACCGCCGATGGCATCTACAATCGCTGCAATGCCGTCGAAATTGACGATGACATACTTATCCGGCTTGAAACCCATCAGGCGTTCAATCTCGGTCTTGGTCTGCTCGATGCCCTTGCTCATGCCGTATGCGGCATTGATCTTACGGCTTGCGCCGCTCAGGCCATTGTTGCACATCGTATCGCGCGGAATGTTCATTATATTGATGGTCTTTTTGTTAACATCCATCGTGGCGACCATCAGCGCGTCGGTTCTGGTTTCATCCTCGTCGACCGCACCGACCACAAAGGTGAACACATCATCAATGCGCGTACCCGAATTGAGCATGCTGTTGACGTCAATCTTGTCCCCGTTTTCCTTATCCTTGATGGTGGGGTTATTTGCCTGCGGCGGACGGATAAAGGCCACTGCGGCAGCGGCGGCACCGAGCAGAAGTGCAAGCACAACCACTGTGATGATAATAATCCGCCTGCGTTTCTGGCCCTTTGTCAGCTGTTTTTTTGCCTTTGCGCCCTTTTTCCCTGCCGGTTTGGGCGCGGCCAGCGACGCTTTCTGCGCCGCGGGCTTTGGCGCGGACTGCGGCGCTCTCTGCGCCGTAGGCATCGGCTTTTGATTGGTCTTACCCGCGGCCTGCCGCGGCGCGCTTTGCTTTTGCGTGCGGTTTGTCCGGCCGCTATGGCCTCCGCTGCCTCCGAAAAGTTTCAAACGATTCCTGCCTCCAGTATTGTCCTATTCGTCACGCCAGCGAATCCCGTGACGGATCATATCATTATATGCCGCAATGGTATCGCTGTGTATCAGTTTACTACGCTGGACCAGCTCGGTCAGCGTTTGGTCATAACAATAGAG
The DNA here is from genome assembly GCF_944384695.1 of uncultured Agathobaculum sp. Classification (GTDB taxonomy): domain Bacteria; phylum Bacillota; class Clostridia; order Oscillospirales; family Butyricicoccaceae; genus Agathobaculum. Next base: position 20,630 of record NZ_CALWUQ010000018.1, read on the forward strand.
CAGCGCACGGTCAATGCTCACCCGCGCCAACTCACGCGCCTTTTCCACGCCCGGAAAATCGCGCGTATCCTCGATGTAATCGGCCAGATAAAGGATTTTATCCAGCAATGTCATACCGTGCTTTCCGGTCGTGTGGCAGGCAATCGCATTGCAGATGTCTTCGGGCATGCCGTATTCCTCGCGCGCAATGGCCGCCGCCGTTTTTCCGTGCAGCATTTTCGGCTCGCTTTTTTCAACGGTACAGGGTATTATACCGTATTTCTCACATAAATTCAACTGTTCCTGCGGAGAAAGATGCTTTGTTATGTCATGCAGGATCGCGGCTACCCCGGCTTTTTCCGGATCCCCGCCGAAGCGCTCGGCCAGCCTTCTGGCCGCCCGCTCGCATCCCAGCGTGTGCTCATACCGGTATCCGTGCAGCCTCGCCAAAATCCCTTGCCTCATTTCATCGTTACACAACATAACTTTTCCCCGCCTTTCTGATTTTATATCGCTTATTGTCAATAACCGTATAGGTGATTTCGCTCGATATAATCCGCGACCGCGGGCGCGGTATAGCGGCGCAGCGCGCCACCCTGCCGCAGCTCGGTCGATGAAATGGGAATACTTGCGCCCTGCACCAGTTCAATATGCGCGTCCATGCGGCGGTGCAGTATCACGGCCTTGCGTCGCAGCATGCCCCAATCATCCTGTGCGCGGGCACAGACCGCCAGCGTACACAGCTGCACGATCTCTTCCGCCGCATACCAAATCCGGTCAAATGAAAGCAGCATGTCCGTACCGACAATCAAATAAAGGTCGGTCTCGCCCCGCGCGTGCAGCGCGCGCAGCGTGTCCACCGTATAGCTCGCCCCACCGCGGTCGATTTCCATGGTATCCAGCCGCGCCCACGGTATCCCCTCGGTCAGCAGACGCACCATCTCACAGCGGTCGGCCGCCGTTGCCGTGTGTTCCGGCAGCGTCTTGTGCGGTGGGATATTGGTCGGAATAAACAGCACCCTATCCAGTTTGAGCGCATCGTGCGCAAGCTGTGCGGCGTGCAAATGGCCCACATGCGGTGGATTGAACGTACCGCCCAGGATACCCGTTCTCATTTGACCAGCACAATCTTTCTCTTATCCTTGTCTCGCGCTTGCCGGTATACGATAAATTTGGAGCCAATGCACTGCACCGGCTCTGCGCCGGTCGCTTCGCACAGCGCCTCGGATACCGTGCGCGGGGTGAGCATGGCGTTTTCGAGCACCTTGCCCTTAACCAGTTCATGCGCCTCGAGCAGCTGGTCGAGCTGACGCTCGACCGCGTCGGTCACGCCCTCCTTGCCGATGATGAGCGTATCAGCCAGCGGATTTGCCAAAGCGCGCAGCTGCGCGCGCTGTTTGGTTGTCAACATAAATGATATTCTCCTGTCTTTTGGGTTTAGATACGGGTTTGCAGCGCATCTTTGAGCGCCCGCAGCGCGCGCCCGCGATGTGAGATACTGTTTTTGACCTCGCCGGGCAATTCGCCGAACGTGCAGCCGTACTGCGGCACGAAGAACAGCGGGTCATATCCGAAGCCACCCGCACCGCGGCTCTCGCGGAGCAACTCGCCCGCGCACTCCCCGCGCACGGTGACCTGACCGCCATCCGGCAGCAGGCACGCAATCGCGCACACAAAACGGCAGGCGCGGTCGTCCTTGTCCTTCATGTTCTCTAACAGAAACGTATTTCTATCCGAATCGGTTCCCTCGCAGTAGCGCGCGGAGTAGATGCCCGGCGCGCCGCCCAGCGCATCCACGCACAGGCCGCTGTCGTCCGCAATGGCCGGCAACCCGGTAAAATCCGCCGCGCTTTTCGCCTTGATAAGGGCGTTTTCCTCGAAGGTCGCGCCGGTTTCCTCCGGCTCGGGCGCATTTTCGGGCAACGGCACCACTTCAATACCGAGTTCATCCAAAATCTCAGCCATTTCCTTCAGCTTTTTCCGGTTGTGGGAGGCAAGCACGAATTGCATCACAGGCTCTCCCCCATCACGCGGCTCTGTTCTTCACACAAACGCAGACAGCCCGCTTTGCCGAACGCGAGCAGCTTCTGGAGTTCTCCTTCCGAGAACGGACGGCCCTCGCCCGTGCCCTGCACCTCGATAAACTCACCCTTCGAGGTCATCACAACATTGCAGTCCACAATCGCATGGCTGTCCTCGGCATAATTGAGGTCGAGAATCGCCTCGTCTTCAAAAATGCCGACCGAAACCGCTGCAACCTGCCCGGAAAGCGGCATTTTTTCAATCACACCTTCGTCCAGCAGCTTTTTGCAGGCAAGCCACAGGGCGACAAAACCGCCTGTAATGGACGCGCAGCGTGTGCCGCCGTCCGCTTGGATGACGTCGCAATCCACCGTAATCTGGCGCTCACCGAGCGCTTCGCGGTCGACCACTGCGCGCAACGAGCGGCCAATCAGCCGCTGAATCTCGCTTGAGCGACCGTCCAGCTTGAGGCTCTTGATATCGCGCTTTTTGCGTGTGTTCGTCGCGCGCGGCAGCATCGCATACTCCGCTGTCACCCAGCCGAGGCCCTTCCCCTCCAGAAAGGGCGGCACTTTGTCCTCCACCGAGGCAGTGCAAATGACTTTGGTATTGCCCATTTCAACCAGTACCGAGCCTTCTGCATACATGGTATAGTGTGTGGTGATTTTCACCGGACGCAGCGCGTCGGGTGTTCTTCCGTCAGGTCGTTGCATTATGCATTTTCTCCTTCCACTGGCGGCAGGATGGCTTCCAGAAATGCCGCACGGTCAAAATCAATCAAATCGTCAATGCCCTCGCCCACGCCGACGAGTTTGACCGGAACGCCCAGCCCCGCCGAAATGGCAATCACGATGCCGCCCTTGGCTGTGCCGTCCAGTTTGGTCAGCACAATGCCGGTCAGGTGCGCGGCCTTGTTGAATTCCTCAGCCTGATGCACGGCGTTTTGGCCGGTCGTCGCATCCAGCACCAACAGCGTCTCGCGCGAAGCGTCCGGCAGCTCGCGCGTGATGACGCGGTCAATCTTGGCAAGCTCGTTCATCAGGTTCGCCTTGTTGTGCAGGCGGCCTGCCGTATCCACGATGATGATATCGCTGCCGCGCGCCTTTGCCGCTGCAATCGAATCGAACACGACCGCCGCCGGGTCTGCCCCCTCGCCGTGGCGCACGATATCCGCGCCCGCGCGCTTGGCCCAGATTTCCAGCTGGTCGGCTGCCGCGGCACGGAAGGTATCCGCTGCCGACAGCATCACCTTTTTACCCTCGCTGACATAGCGGGCAGCCAGCTTGCCAATCGACGTGGTCTTGCCCACACCGTTGACACCAATCACCAAAATGACTGCGGGCTTGCCCGACACATCCAGCGGCTGGTTTTCCAACATATTGTCGGTCAGCACCTCGCGCAGCAGCTCGCGCAGCTCCGGCGCAGTCGTGATTTTCTTCAGTTTGGCGCGTTTTTCCACCTCGGCAACGATCTTCATCGAGGTCTCCGCGCCCACGTCGGACAAAATCAGCGCTTCTTCCAGTTCCTCCAGCAAATCTGCGTCAATTTTGACAAATGCCGCAAATACGTTGTCCAGCGAACGGTTCACCGCATCGCTCGTTTTTTGCAGGCCCTGTTTGATCTTATCAAAAAATCCCATAATAACTCCTCAAATTGTGGTTTTATCGAATCGTACTGCCCAGCTGCTTTTCCGCTTCCGCAAGGTTGAGCATCAGCATTTTGGACACGCCCTGCTCCTGCATGGTCACGCCATACAGCATATCGGCCTCCTCCATCGTGCCGCGGCGGTGCGTGATGACGATAAACTGCGTCGAATCGGTCAGCCGCCGGATATACTGCGCAAAGCGCGCGACATTGACATCGTCCAGCGCGGCCTCAATCTCATCCAGCACGCAGAACGGCGTCGGCCGCAGCTTTAAGATAGCAAAATACAATGCAATCGCCACGAACGCTTTTTCGCCGCCCGAAAGCAGCGTCAAGGTCTTGACCGCCTTGCCCGGCGGAGAAACGCGGATATCAATGCCGCAGTTTAAAATATCCGAGGTATCCGCCAACGACAGCTCGGCATGCCCGCCGCCGAAAATCTCGCGGAAAGTCTGCCCGAAATAAGCGTTAAGCTTGGCAAACTCGGAAGCAAAAATCTCCTTCATATTGACCGTCAGCTGCTCGATGACCTTGTACAGCTCATGCTGCGCCTTTTCCAAATCGTCCTTTTGCTCGCCCATGAAAGTATAGCGCTCCAGCGCCTGACTGTACTCCTCAACCGCGTCCAGATTGACGTTACCGAGCGCACGCATTTTCGTGCGGATGCCCTGCGCCCGCTCTTTAGCTGCGGGCACATCCTCCAGTGGACGCGCGACCTCTGCCGCAGGCGTGGGCGTCAGTTCATAGTTTTCCCACATTTTATCCAGAATCTGCGTTTCCTCGGTCTTGAGTTGTCCGGCGCGGTTTTCCAGCCGCGCAGACTCGCGCTCGAGGCCCAGAATCTCTTCGTTTTTGCTTTGCGCTTCGCGGTCGACACGGGCACGCTCGCCCTCGACCCGCTCGCGCTGCTGCATCTGCGCGTCCAGCGTTTCATGCAGACGTGCTTCCGCTGCGGCAGTCTCCTTGCCTGCTTGTTCGGTTTGCGTCAGTTCCTCGCTCAAGCGGTGAATCTCGGTTTCAAAGCCCGCAATGGTATCCGCCGTTCCGGACACACCGGCATCCAGTTCTGCTTTGAGCTGCTCCAAATCAGCCAGCGCACGCGCTTCACTCGCGGCTTCCGAACGGTTCTGCGCCAGCTCGGTCTGCACGGCGGTCATGCGCGCGGCGTTTTCGGATGCCTGCGCGCCCTGCTGGTCGAGTGCGGTTCGGCAACGCGCGACCTCGCGTTCCGCCTCCGCCAACGCCTGCTGCGCGCCTGCCTGCTTTTCGTCACACTGCGCGATAGCGTCCTCATACTGTTGCTTGGCTTGGGCAAGGTTATCCCGCTCAAGCACCAGACCATCGTACTGATGCTGTAAGCTGTCCAGCAGCACACGGTGCTGCGACACGGATGCGCGCAGTCCTGCCTCATCCTGCTCGGCACGGATGCGCTCAGCCTCAATTGCCTTGAGGTCGTACTCCAGCGCCGCATATTCTTCTTTGGCTTCGTGGAACGCGCGGTCGGCCTGCGCCCGCGTCTCCTCCAGCGTCTTGACCTGCTCCTGCGCGGCCTTGAGCCGCCCCGCACGGGCCAGCGCACCCGTGCCGCGTGACGCCGAACCGCCGGTCATCGCGCCGCCCGCCTGTATAATCTGGCCGTCCAGCGTGACGATGCGGAAGCGGTGGCCGTATGCGCGAGCCAGCGCCAAAGCCGTATCCATATTCTCGGAAACCACCGTGCGCCCCAGCAGGTTCTGCACAATGGCGGTATATCGCGTATCAAAAGTGACCAGTCGGTCAGCGGTGCCAAAACAGCCGTTTTTGCTCTCTAAACCGCTTTCCCGCAACGTATTCGGACGAATTGTATCAATCGGCAGGAAGGTCGCGCGACCGCCGTCCGTGCGCCGCAGGAACTCGATGCAGTGCTTGCCGTCGGCGGAAGTATCCACCACAATCGAGGAGGCGGACGCGCCAAGCGCCGTGTCAATCGCGGTGACAAAGCGGTTGTCCGTCGTAATCAGCGAGGATACCGGCCCATGCACGCCGCGCATCGCGCCGCGCTCGACCTGCTGCATAATGGACTTGACCGAGCGCGAAAAGCCCTCGTAGTCCCGCTGCATGTCGCTGAGCATCTTGACGCGGTTTTTGGCGTCTGTCAGCGCCGCCTGCGCTCTTGTCAACTCCCCTTGCAGCGTCTCCACCTTTTTGCGGCGGCTGTCCGCCTTGAGAGCGATGCCCTGCACCTTATTTTTCGCACCGGCAAGCGTGTCCAGACACGCCTGCATGCGCGTCTCCAACTCATTCTGCGCCCGCTCCTCCTGTTCCAGCCGCTTGCCCGCAGCGTCGATATCAGCCGCAATGGTGTCGCGCCGCCCATCCATTCCGGCAAGGCTGGACTCTGCCGCCGTGCGGTCGAGTGCAAGCGCGTGCAGCTCGTTCTGCCTGGTGTCGCGCACTTGCTGCGCCTGCCGCAGCGCCTGCTCCGCCTGCGTGCGCCCCGCCCCCTGTGCGGCCATCTGCTTTTCCAATTCGGCCAGCTGCGCGCGCAATCCGGCATGACGGGTATCCAGCAGTTCGATACGCGCACGCCGTTCGGTCAACTGCGCCCCCAGATTGTGCGCCTGCTCGCTGCGCTGCTGGCTTTCGCGCCGCGCACGGTCGATGTTCTCCCGGTTGTTCTGAATGTTTGCACGCAATACCGCCGCGCGGCTCGACTGCTCGGCAGCACGCTGTTCGGTTTCACGCAGCTGCTGCCGCAAACGGTCAGCCTCACGGTCAATCGCACGCATATCCTCGGAAAGCTGCTCAGACTGTGCATACAGCGCTTCCTGCGCCTGCTTAGCCTGCGTCAGCTGATTGGAACAGGTTGCCGTGTCCTTATCCAACTTAGCCGCGTCGGTCTTGATGCGCTCCAGTGATAGCAGCCAGAGCGAAATCTCCAACACACGCAGTTCATCGCGCAGCAGCAAATACTGCTTTGCCTTATCCGCCTGCTTTTCCAGCGGGCCAATCTGCCGCTCCAGCTCGTCGTACAAATCGCGGATACGGGTCAGGTTTTCTTCGGTCGCGGCGAGCTTGCGCTCCGCTTCCTCCTTACGATAGCGAAATTTGGTGATACCGGCCGCTTCCTCAAAGATTTCGCGCCGGTCCTCGCTCTTGAGCGACAGAATCTCGTCGATACGCCCCTGCCCGATAATGGAATAGCCGTCGCGCCCCAAGCCGGTATCCATGAACAGCTCATGGATATCGCGCAGACGGCAATGTTTTTTGTTCAGAAAATATTCGCTCTCCCCGGAGCGGTAGTAGCGGCGGGTGACCATAATCTCGGTAAACTCCGAACGGAACACGCCGCCGGAATTATCCAGAATCAAGGAAACCTCGGCAAAGCCGACCGGCCCACGCTTGGCCGTGCCGCCGAAGATGACGTCCTCCATCTTCGCACCGCGCAGCGAGCGCGAGGACTGCTCGCCCAGCACCCAGCGAATCGCGTCCGAAATATTCGATTTTCCCGAGCCGTTCGGCCCGACAATCGCCGTCATGCCGCCGAGAAATTGAATCTCGGTCTTGTCCGGAAATGACTTAAAGCCCTGTAAAATCAGGCTCTTTAATACCATGTGACACCTCGAAGATATATATGGTATTATTTTACCACTTGACACGCCGGTTTTCAATGCGAAAAGCAGAATTTACGTCCTGTTCACACCTTACCGTGCGATATCCGCTCCGTTCTTCTCCAAAGACGCAAAAAGACTCCGAAAGAACCTCTTTCGGAGTCTTTTCCATCCTCACTGCACCCCCATGGAGGCCAGCGCCTGCTTGGCCGCCATCTGCTCGGCCTCCTTCTTGCTCCGTCCAGTGCCGGACGCAAACACATTGGAGTTGAGCAGCAGCTCCATGGTGAAACGCTTGTCATGGTCTGGGCCGGACTGCCCCGCCAGACGGTATTCCAGCGTTTCCTGCTTATTTTTCTGCACGATTTCCTGCAGCATGGTCTTGTAATCCTTGAACGCGCCGCCGGCAATGGCCACATCCACCTTATGCGGGATAAACCGCAGCACAAACGCGCGCGCCGGCTCAATCCCACCGTCCAGATAGATTGCGCCCAGCAGCGCCTCGGTCGCGTCCGCCAGAATGCTCGGCCGCTCCCGCCCGCCGCCGGTCTCCTCGCCGTGGCCCAGCCGGATTTCATCCGGGATGCCGAGCTCGTGCGCAATCTCGCACAGCGCGCCCTCACACACGACCGCCGCACGCAGCTTGGTCAAATCGCCCTCAGGCAGCTCCGGATAATGCGTGAACAGATAATCCGCCGTGACAAATCCCAGCACCGAGTCACCCAGAAACTCCAGCCGCTCGTTATGGTGCAGATGATTGCCCCGATGCTCATTTGCATACGAGGTATGGGTCATCGCAGTCTCCAGCAGCGCGGTATTTTTGAATTGATATTCTATTTTTAGCATGTTTTCACCTCCCGCCCGCACCTGTCAGCGCAAGCATGGACGGCGCCGCAGTGTCTGCCGCGGTTATTCCACCGTCATGTACTGTATGTTCTGCTCCACTTCGTGGATCATGCCCGACTTGGTATAGGCAATCGCCTGCCGCACGGCATTCATCACGGCAATCTCGTTGGAGGAGCCGTGCGCCTTGATGACCGGCTTTGCGATGCCGAGAAAAGGCGCGCCGCCAATCTTATCCTGATTGAACAAATCGCGGAACTCGTCCAGACCCTTTTTGCAAGCGAGATAGCCCAGCTTGGTCGCCGTATTGCGCGTGAATACCCCCTTGATTTGGCCGGCCATAAACTTTGCCACGCCCTCGATGGTCTTGAGCATGACGTTGCCGGTAAAGCCGTCGCACACCGCCACGTCGCATGCGCCGAGCGGCACCATACTGCCCTCGACGTTGCCGACAAAGTTCAGACGGCCCTCGTCGCCCGCCTTTTGCAGCAGCGCATACGTCTCCTTGCGCAGCGGGTCGCCCTTGGTGTCCTCGGTGCCGTTGTTGACCAGGCCGACACGCGGTTTTTTCACACCGTTGATTTTTTCCGCGTACAGCGAGCCAAGGAATGCAAATTGCAGCAGCATTTCCGCCGTGCACTCGGTATTCGCGCCCGCGTCGCACAGCATGACCTGACCGCCGCTGCACGGCATAACAGGCGCAAGCGCGCCGCGGCGGATGCCCTTGATGCGGCCGCCGAACAAAGTCGCGCCGGTGAGCAGCGCGCCCGTGTTGCCTGCGGAAACCAGCGCGTCGCCCTCGCCCGCCTTGAGCAGCTTGAACGCCACCGCCATCGAGGAATCCGGCTTTTTGCGCAAAACGGTCGCCGGATCGTCATGCATATCGACCAAATCGGAGGCCGGCATGATGGTCAGACCATTCGTGTCCTGCATGCCGCGCTTTTTCAGGATCTCCGCCACCGTATCCGGCTGGCCGACCAGCACCACCTGCTCGCCGTATTCCTTCGCAGCCAGTGCGCCGCCGATAACGGCAGACTCCGGCGCGTTGTCGCCGCCCATTGCATCCACGATGATCCTCATATCAAAGCTCCCCTTTCAGACTGTCGATTTTTTCAAGCGCCCGCTCGGATATTTTTGTATTTTTCTCCCGCTTGCCCTTGATTTTATAGCCCAGCGGGTCGAGAATGCCGAAATTGATGTTCATCGGCTGGAATTTTGCCACTGTATGGTCGGAAATATAGCATGCGAGCGCACCCGTTGCGGTCTGCCGGTCGAGCGCCGGCATGGTTCTGCCCTGCATCTCAAGCGCAGTCGCCACACCTGCGACCCAGCCGGATGAGGTGGACTCGACATAGCCCTCCACGCCGGTCATCTGCCCCGCAAAGCGGATGCGCGGGTCCGTCTTAAGCGCATAGGTCGCATCCAGCAGACGCGGCGAGTCAAGGAACGTGTTGCGGTGCATCACACCATAGCGCACAAACTCAGCATTCCGCAGCGCCGGAATCATGGAAAACACGCGCTTCTGCTCGCCCCACTTGAGGTGGGTCTGGCAGCCGACCAGATTGTACAGCGTACCCTGCGCGTTGTCGCGCCGCAGCTGCAAAACCGCATACGGGTCTTTGCCCGTCTTGGGGTCGGGCAGGCCGATGGGCTTTAAGATACCAAACCGCATCGTATCGTACCCCCGGCGGGCATTCACCTCGATGGGCATGCAGCCCTCGAACACCTTGGAGTCCTCAAACCCGTGCACCGGCGCTTCCTCCGCCGTGGTCAGCGCATTCCAAAATGCGTCGTATTCCTCCTTGGAAAACGGACAGTTGATATAATCCGCCGTGCCTTTGCCATAGCGGGAAGCGATATAAGCGGAATCCATGTCGATGCTCTCCGCTGTGACGATGGGAGCAGCCGCATCATAAAAATGCAGGAACTCTCCGCCGACCTTGCGATGAATCACGTCAAACAGCGTATCCGAGGTCAACGGGCCGGACGCGACGACAACCTGCCCTTCGGGAATGTCGGTCACTTCGCCATACACGATTTCGATATTGGGATGGCTTTTGATTTTGTCCGTCACCGCGCGCGCAAATGCTTCGCGGTCGACCGCGAGCGCGCCGCCCGCCTCGACACGGTTCTCGTCCGCGCAGGCAAGAATCAGGCTGCCCAGACGTCGAAGCTCCTCTTTGAGCAGGCCCGCCGCGTTCGATAACTCATCCGAGCGCAGCGAATTGGAGCAAACCAGCTCCGCAAAGTCATCCGAGTGATGCGCTGGCGAGTGCTGCTGCGGTTTCATTTCGCAAAGACGCACCGGAATGCCGCGCTGCGCCAGCTGCCATGCGGCTTCGCAGCCCGCAAGGCCCGCGCCGATGACAGTTACCTGATTACTCATCCGCAGACTCCTTCGCTTTCACGGACTTCCGGGCGGGCTTTTTCGCCTTTGCTGCCTTCTCCGCTGCCTTTTCGGCTTCGTATTTCGCCAGCGCCTTCGCGTACTGCGCCTGCTGTGTTTTGGTCAGCGCCTGCACGTCCTCATCTTTCAGCTTTTTAAAGCGGTTGGTGGTCTTGGTCATCCACGGCACCTGTTTTTTCGCGGCAGGCTTTTTAGCCGTTGCCTTTTTCGTCACCTTTTTGGGCTTTTCCTCCGCTTCGCCTGCGGCTTCCGCCGCAGCCTTGGCTGCCGCGCGCTCGGCTGCCTTTGCGGCGCGCGCCTCACGGCGCTGGCGGTTCTTCTCCGCCTCCTCGGGCGGCAGGCCCTCTTTGACCAGCTTCTTGTATCCGCAGCCCTCACGCAGGCACACGTCCGTGACCTCCTTGGAGTCCCGGTCGGTGTGGCGGAACAGCGAGGAATCGCACTGCGGGCACTTGGTCTTGAGCGGCTTATCCCATGTCATAAACTGACAGGTCGGATAGGTGTCGCAGCTGTAATACACATAGCCGCGTGCGGATTTCTTTTTGACCACCTTCGCGCCGCACACCGGACAGGCTGCGCCTGTGTCCTCGGTAATCGGCTTGGTGTTGGTGCATTCCGGGAAGCCCGGGCAGGCAAGGAACTTGCCGAAGCGTCCGGACTTGATGACCATGTTTCGGCCGCACTTTTCACAAATGACATCCGTGACCTCGTCTTGAATCTTGATGCGTTTGCCCTCAAGGTCCACTTCCGCCTGTTTGAGCGCGCTCTCAAAGCCGTCATAGAATTTGTGCAGCAGCTGGATATAGTCCAGCTTACCCGCTTCGACCTCGTCGAGCTGCTCCTCCATATTGGCGGTGAACTCATAGTCCGCGACCGACTTGAACTCATCGACCAGCAGGCCGGTCACGCCCTCGCCCAGCGGCGTCGGACGCAGCGCGCGGTTTTCTTTTGTCACATAATCGCGGTCCAGGATGGTCGAAATGGTCGGCGCATAGGTCGACGGACGGCCGATGCCGCGCTCTTCCATCGCGCGGATGAGCGACGCCTCGGTATAGCGCGCGGGCGGCTGGGTGAAGTGCTGCGCGGGGTCGAGCTTTTCGACCGTGAGCGTATCGCCCTCGACAAAGCGCGGCAGCGGCTTGCCCGCGTCGCCCTTTTTCTCGTCGTCTGTACCTTCCTCATAAACAGCGGTAAAGCCCGGGAACGCAACCGTGTGGCCGGAAGCACGGAACACCTGCCCCTCGCACACGATGTCCGCCGAAACGGTGTCGAGCAGCGCGTCCGCCATCTGGCAGGCGACAAAGCGCGACCAGATGAGCTTATACAGCTTGTACTGGTCGGGCGTCAGATACTGGCGGATTTCATCCGGCAGCAGCTTTACATCGGACGGACGAATCGCTTCGTGCGCGTCCTGCGCATTGCCCTTCGTTTTAAATACGCGCGGCTTGCCCGGATAATATTCATCGCCGTAACGCCCGCGGATAAAGCCCGCGGCAGCGGCGGTGGCCTCGTCCGACAGGCGCAGCGAGTCGGTACGCATATAGGTAATCAGACCGGTCAGGCCGTACTCGCCCAATTCGATACCTTCATACAGCTCCTGCGCAATGCTCATCGTGCGCCGCGGGGTCATATTCAGCTTGCGGCTGGCTTCCTGCTGCAAGGTCGAGGTGATAAACGGCGGCGCGGGCGTGCGCTTTTTCTTGCCGCGCTTGATATCGCCCACGGTGAACGGCTTACCCGTCACTGCGTTCACGACTGCCTGCGCCTGCTCTTCGTTTTTCAGCTCCACCTTGCCCGCCGTATCGCCGTAATAGCGCGCGGTAAAGCGGCCGCCGTCTGCGGTTTGCAGCAGCGCTTCGATTGTCCAGTATTCCTCCGGCTGGAAAGCGCGAATCTCGTTTTCGCGGTCAACGACCAGACGGGTCGCGACACTCTGCACACGGCCCGCAGAAAGGCCGCGCTTGACTTTGCGCCACAGGAAGGGCGACAGCTCATAGCCCACAATACGGTCGAGAATGCGGCGCGCCTGCTGTGCATTGACCAAATCAATATCAATATCGCGCGGATGCTCGATGCCGTACTTGACCGCAGGCTTGGTAATCTCATTGAAGGTCACGCGCTTGGAATCCGCGTCCTTCAGCTTGAACAATTCCTTGATGTGCCACGAAATGGCCTCTCCTTCACGGTCAGGGTCGGTTGCGAGATAAACGAAATCGCTTTTGCGGATTTCGCTGCGAATTTCCTTGATGATTTTATCTTTTCCCTCAATCGGCACATATTCCGGCTTGAAATCGTGCTCGATATCGACGCTCATTTTCTTTTTCGGCAAATCGCGCAGATGCCCCATCGAGGCCTTGACCACATAGCCCGAGCCCAGATACTTGCCAATGGTCTTTGCCTTGGCAGGCGACTCCACGATGACTAATTTCGACATGTTTTTCCTCCGTTATCGGCCGCCGCAGCGGCAGCCGAGGTTCATTTACTGACAGCCCATCACCAGTCTGCCCTTTTCGCGGCGCAGAATACCATCCATCTCGAGCATGGTGATAAGACTCATAACACGCGGCGCGGGCAGGCCGCAGCGCTCAATCAAATCCTCCGGCGTGCCCACGCCCTGCTGCACCAGCTCCACGATACGGCGCTCCTCGCCGCCGAGACTGTCCGGCAACGCACCGGACGGCGGCGCGGGCTTTTCCGCCTTCTGCGGCACCGGACGTACAACCTGCGTCTTTTTCGGTGTGCGCACCGGATGCGGCGCACGATATTCACCGGACGGCGCATGCAGCAGACCGCTGTATGTCCGCACCAGCGCCTCCGGACTGCGCAGCAGCGCCGCTTCGCCCTTTTCGATAAGCTCATTGCAGGCTGCTGATTGCGGCGCGTCCAGTGCGCCGGGGACCGCATACACATCGCGCCCCTGGTCGAGCGCGGCCCGCGCGGTAATAAGCGCCCCCGAGCGATAGCCCGGTGCCTCCACAATCACTGATGCGACCGAAAGGCCGCTGATAATCCGATTGCGGGCATGGTAATGCTCGCCGCGCGGCTCGGTACCGGGCGGGTATTCGCTGACGATTGCCCCTGAAAGCAGGATATCGCCCATCAGGCTGCGGTGCTGCGGCGGATAACAGACATCCACGCCGCCCGCAAGCACGGCGACTGTCAGGCCGCCGGCCCGCAGCGCACCGCGATGCGCCGCGCCGTCGTTGCCCAGCGCCATGCCGCTGACCGTGATAAAACCGGCGCGTCCCAGCGCGCTGCCGATGTGCTCCGCGGTTTGCAGGCCGTAAGGCGTGGCCTCGCGCGTACCGACAACAGCAATGCCAGGCATGACGTCAAAATCCGGCCACTTAC